>JBGYKY010000052.1:0-2828 GCA_041836105.1 Bacillota bacterium
CGACCTGGAAGCCGGAAAAAGGGGCATAGGCCGCAGGCATGGCTTCCGCTGCCCTTCGATACAATTCTTTGGGTTCCATTCCTTCTATTCCTGCCTTTCTATGCCTATCAGGGACATGATCTTTTCCTCCTGTTCCCGCATACGCCGCTTTTCCTCCTCCGACAGATGATCGTATCCCAGCAGATGGAACATGCTGTGAACGAAGAGATACACCAGCTCCCGTTCCGGCGAATGCCCGAACTCGTCGGCCTGAAGCAGCGCCTGTTCCGAACAGATCACCACATCTCCCAGACAGATCGGACCCTTTTTCGGCAGGCCTTCCAGGGACTCGTGCTGAGGGAAGGACAGTACGTCCGTCACCTTGTCCACCCCACGGAACTGCTGATTCAGCTCCCGAATCTCCTCCGGGCCCACAAAGGTCACGCTGACCTCGACTCTGGCCGGATCCAGATTCTGGGAAATGACCGCCAGGCTGGCGGCTTCCCGGATTTTCTCAATAATCGGCTGTCCCGGCATAATCTCTTCGCTGAACAGAATATTCATAGCACCTCCACTTCCACCTCGGGGCTTTCCCGGTAGTAACGATCATAGGCCACAATGATCCTGCGCACCAGCTCGTGGCGCACCACGTCTGCCTCGGTCAAATAGCAAAATCCGACACCCGGCACGGTATTCAGTACCTCCACCGCTTCCGTAAGGCCGGATTGCCTGCCCTTGGGCAGGTCGATCTGGGTAAGATCCCCGTTTATTACCGCTTTGGATCCAAAACCCAGACGGGTCAGAAACATCTTCATCTGCTCTCGAGTGGTGTTCTGGGCTTCATCCAGAATGATAAAGGACTGATCCAGGGTTCGGCCTCGCATATACGCCAGCGGGACAATCTCAATCACCTCCTTCTCCTTGAGCCGGGTGGCCGTCTCCCGCCCCAGGATATCGTAGAGCGCATCGTAAACGGGCCGAAGATAGGGATCCACCTTTTCCTGCAGATCGCCCGGCAGAAATCCCAGCCGTTCACCGGCTTCCACTGCCGGCCGGGTCAGGATGATCTTCTGCACCTCCCGGTTTTTAAAGGCGTTTACCGCCATGGCTACGGCCAGGTAGGTTTTCCCCGTCCCCGCAGGCCCGATGCCGAAAACAACGTCCCTTTTCCGAATGCAGGTCACATATTCCTTCTGTCCGATGGTCTTGGGCTTCAGCGGCCTTCCCCTGTGGGTAAAGCAGACGGTATCCCCCTCCAGATCGCTTTCCCGATAGGACAGCCCCTGCCGGGCCAGCTCGATCACGTAATGGACCTTTTGTCCATCCAGCCGACGCTCCGTTCGAAGGATACCCATCAACTCCCCCAGTACCTGCCGGGCTTTTTCCGCCTCCGCCCCTCGGACGATCAGGTGATCATCCCGCTGGACGATGGTCACCTGAAAAGCATCGCTGATGCTTTTCAGGGTAGCATCCAGAGCGCCAAAGATTTCGCCGCGATCGATATCCTCATCCATGATGATTTTAATTTCTTCCAAATTTTCCTCCTGATTGCGGATGGCTTACGCCTTTCATTATATCCTGATTGCTGCGGAATTACAACAAAAGAGAGGGGATTTCCCCTCTCTCTGATCCATGGCTCTGCGTCAGTCCCGAAGCAGCTCTTCCACGGCCCTGCGGACATCATTCCCGTCCGCTTTGCCCTTGACTCTAGGCATCAGGGCCCCCATCAGCCGGCCCATGTTCTGCTTGCTGGGCTCAATCCCCAGCTCTGCCAAGACATCTCGGGCCGCTGACCGGATTTCCTCCACCGTCATCTGCGCCGGAAGATATGCCATCAAAATATCGATTTCCTTGTTGTAGGCTTCCAGAAGGTCCGTCCTGCCCGATCTTTCAAAGTCAGGGAGGGCATCTTTCCTCATTTTGGCTTGCTTGGCGATAACGTTCAGGATCTCGCTGTCGTCCAGCTCTTTTCTGCTGTCTACCTCCGCCTGTTTGATGGCGGCGCGAACCAAATTCACCGTATTTTTACGGATTTCATCTCTGGCCTTCATGGCCTCCTTAAAATCCCGCATCAACTGTTCTTTTAAGGTCAATGAAAACACCTCGATCTCAGCGGCGCCTCACTTAAAATTTCTTTGCCTTTTTTCGTGCGGCTTCCGACTTTTTCTTTCTCTTCACACTGGGTTTTTCATAGTGTTCTCTTTTTCGGAGCTCCGACATTACGCCGTCCCTCGCACAGGAACGCTTGAATCTTTTCAGCGCGCTTTCCAAGCTTTCGTTTTCTCTTACCACTACTTGTGCCATGTATTTCACCTCCCGCCCTATCTGGAAATCACTCGGATGCTTTTCAAACGGTCTGACCTGCAACAGTGGTATTATACTATTTATTTCTTTTGGAAGCAAGAAATATTTCTCAAATTTCTCTTCCCCGACCCCCTTTTCCGATTCGGGAATCGGCAGCCGCTTCGGCCTGCCTCAGCCCGGAGGCCAGTGCATCCTCCTCATTCCCAGCATATGGAAGTGAAGGTGGGGAACCGTCTGCATACCATCCTCTCCACAATTGCATACCAGCCGGTACCCGTTGTCCAGCTCCAGCTTCCGGGCAATATGCGGCAGCGTGCACATCAGATGTCCCATCAGCTCCCGGTCTCCGTCAGACAGATCATTCAGAGAGCTCAGGTGTTTTTTGGGAATGATCAGGACATGAACGGGCGCCTGAGGATCCGCATCCCGAAAGGCCAGGATCCGATCATCCTCGTACACGATGCTGGCAGGGATCTCCTTGCCGGCAATCCTGCAGAAAATACATTGCGTCATGAGTTTTTTCTCCCTTCTTTCTTTGTCAGTAC
>JBGYKY010000053.1:0-3977 GCA_041836105.1 Bacillota bacterium
AAAGATGCGATCCGCTTTTTTTTGCCAGCAGACCATTGGTCAGGCCCGGATATGCATCCTGCTCATGAATAAAATTCCTGATGCCACGCTGCTGGGCTTCTCTTACCACGGGGCCGCAGACATAGCCGCCGGTACCGATGACCATCTCCGGCTGAAACTCCCGGAAAATCCGGCGTGTCTGCATCATGCCCACCGCCAGCTCCTTCAGCGCGCCCACATTTTTCAGCAGCCTTTTTCGGTTAAAGCCCCGGATCCGGATGAGCCGGATGGGATAGCCGTGGGCCGGCACAATCTGTGCTTCCATACCGCCGACGCCCCCCACAAACAGGATTTCGGCTTCCGGGTGGCGCTCCCGAATGGCGTCGGCAATGGCGATGGCCGGATAAATATGACCGCCGGTCCCGCCGCCGGTCAGAATAATTCTCATCGTCTGTTCTCCCTTCCGGGCTGCCCCACCCTGACAGCTCTTCCTCCACGCCGTCTGCCGGCCCTGCCTTTTCTCTCTTCGTTTCCTATCGCGGCAATCCGTTGAACGCTGCTCTCCCGGGCCGGATATCTGTCGGAGACCCGGGAGATATTCAGCAGGATCCCCATGGCGCTCATAAACAGGAGCAGCGCATTCCCGCCGTAGCTGACAAAAGGAAGGATCACCCCGGTAGGAGGCATGGAAGATGTGGTGACCAGCACGTTGAGAATCACCTGAATGGCCAGCATGGAGGTAATCCCGCAGGCCAGCAGCATCCCGAAAAAGTCTCTGGCCCGGAGAGCAATTTCAAACCCCTTCCAGATCAATACCAGATAGCAGAGAAGAAGGAGAAGAATGCCGACGAACCCCAGCTCCTCGCCGATAATGGCCAGGATAAAGTCATTTTGCGCTTCGGGCAGGTGAAGGTTTTTCTGAATGCTCTTCCCCAGCCCTACGCCGAATACCCCGCCGGAGCCCATGGCAAACAGGGACTGCATGACCTGATATCCTGCTCCCAGAGGATCCGCAAAGGGATCCAGAAAGCTTGTTACCCGGCGGAGCCGATACCCGTCCGGATCCGCGGCAATCAAGATGACCGCCGCGCCGGCTCCCAGCAGCATGGTGATCAGAAAGTCACGCCAGCGTACCCCGGCGAAAACCATCATGGACATAGCGATACCAAAAATGATCATAGTCGTAGACATATTGGGCTGGAGCATGACCAGGCCGCCAAACACACCAGCGATCAGCAGAATCGGAAGCATTCCCGTGCCAGGGCGCAGGCTTCTCTCCGGTTTGGCACTGAAATACCAAGCGATAAAAATAATCAGCGCCAGCTTAGCTATTTCCGCCGGCATCAGCGTCAGAGGCAGTTGCTCCACTCCCAGCCAGCGCGTGGCATGGTTCCTGGTAATCCCCAGCGGCGTAAACAGCAGAAGAAGAAGCACCAGGCTCCCCAGCAGGCCAGGCCAGGCCAGCGCTTTATAGAAGCGATAGTCCAGCCTGCTCAGCACCAGGAGCGCTGCGGTGCCGACCGCCACCCAAAACAGCTGGCGAACCAGATAGGAATAGGGTGTGCCGTCCTCGCTAATCGAATTGTAATAGCTGGCGCTGAACACCATAATGGTGCCAAAGATGACCAGCCCGAAGGTCATCAGCAGAACAAGAAAATCCGTCTCGATCCATTTCCCTTTCCCTCTGCCGATCGCCGCTCCGTCGCTCCGCCCCCGTCTTTCAGGAGCCATCCCTTGTTGGACCATACTATTTTTCATGAGGTTCCCCGGTTCCTGCTGCAGGCTTCCTTCCTATTTCATCAGGCGGGCGACGCATTCCTTAAAATGCTCTCCCCGCTGTTCAAAATCGCGATACATGTCCCAGCTGGCGCAAGCAGGGGAAAGAAGCACCGTATCCCCGGGTTTGCCCATGCGATGGGCGGTTTTGACAGCCTCGTCCATATCCTTCACGATGACGCTTCGGCGGAATCCCGCTGCTTCGGCGGCCAGGCGGATCTTCTCCGCCGTTTTGCCAAGCAGAATCAGCTCCCGCACCTTGCCGTCAAGGGCGCCGGCCAGCTCCTCGAAGGACGCATCCTTGTCGTACCCCCCGGCGATGAGCAGGATGGGTCCCTCCAGCGCCCGGATCGCCTTCATAGAGGCATCCGGATTAGTCCCCTTGGAGTCGTTGACAAACCGGATGCCGTCTGCTTCGCCGCTGAATTCCATCCGATGCTCTACCCCCTGAAAGCTTCGAAGCGCCCGGCGGATATCCTCCGCTTCAATACCGGCAAACCAGGCGATGGCCGTCGCGGCCATCGCGTTTTCCAGATTGTGATCCCCCGGGATCCGCAGCTCCGAAATGCCGATCACATCCGTTTCCGTCTTTCCCTTGTCCGCAACGATGATCCGCCCCGCCCGGACAAAGACTCCGAAGGGAAGCGCCTCCTGCCGGCTGAAGGGTACCACGGTGCTGCGGGCCTGGCCCGCCATGGCCCGAAGGGCCGGGTCATCCCAGTTGAGTACCAGAAAATCCTCCGGGCTCTGGTTTTCAAAAATCCTGGCCTTGGCCTTCCCGTATTCCTCCACGGTCCCGTGCCGATCCAGGTGATCCGGCGTCAGGTTAAGAATCGCTGCTATCCTGGGGTGAAAATCCCGGATGGTTTCCAGCTGAAAGCTGCTGGTCTCCGTAATCAGCCAGGCGTCTTCCTCTGCGGACAGCGCTTTGGAAATGACAGCCACGCCGATGTTGCCCACGACATACGTTCGCTTTCCCGCCTGACGGAAAATTTCCCCCGTCAAAGTGGTGGTAGTCGTTTTCCCGTTGGTCCCGGTGATAGCAGCATAGTTCCCCCGGCCGACCCGAAAGGCGATCTCCAGCTCTCCGATGATCTCCGCGCCGTCTTCTCTGGCCTGAAGGATGAAGGGAAGGCTCGGAGGAACACCGGGGCTCAGCACCAGCACATCGAACCGCTGATCCGCATCGGGATCGCAGCCCAGATACAGGCCGGACGTCCGCTCCTGCAAAAAAGCCACCAGCTGCGGCTCCAGCTCCGAAGCGGGCTTTCCGTCCTGGGCAAACACCCGAGCGCCCAGCTTAAGCAAGGCCTGAACGGCGGCCACGCCCGACTTGCCCAGCCCCACGACCAGCACATTCCTGTTTTCAAATTCTTTCATAATGTGTCACCACCTTTGGCGTTTTTTTGCGTTTGATCCCTCTCACAGCGGGCGCCGGTCCCTTTCAGGGCGGGCATCCTCCTCCGGCTCTGCCTCTGCTCGCGCCTCAGCTACGCCAGCATTCCCAGACCGACCACGGAAAAAATCAGAGTGATCAGCAGGAACAGGCCCACCACCTGCTTTTCCTTCATGCCGATCAGTTCAAAGTGGTGGTGCAGGGGCGCCATCCTGAAAATCCGCTTGCCCCGAAGCTTATAGCTGCCTACCTGGAGGACCACGGACAGCGCCTCCGCAACATACACGATCCCGACGATCGGAAGGAAGAGCTCCATCTCCATCAAAATAGCCGCGGCGGCGATGCCTCCGCCCAGCGCGAGGGAACCGGTATCCCCCATAAAGACCCTGGCCGGATTCCAGTTAAAAAACAGGAATCCGATGCAGGCGCCGGCCAGGGCCGAGAAAAAGACCCCCGGCGCTCCGAAGCCCAGGGGGACGGAGGCCATCGCAAAAAAGAGGGAAACCAGAGCCGTCACACCGCCGGCCAGGCCGTCCAACCCATCGGTCAGGTTAACGGCATTGGTCATTGCAACCACCACAAAGATCAGGAAGGGGACTGCCAGAATCCCCAGATCCACCCGTTCCCGAAGCACGGGGATCAGCAGCTGATCTCCGCCCTCCGTACAGGTCACCTTATAGATGGCGATCCCGCCGGCCAAAACCAACTGCCCCAGCAGCTTCTGCCAGGCCCGCAGGCCCAGATTTCGCCGGCGGACCACCTTCAGATAATCGTCCAAAAATCCCAACGCGCCAAAGAGCACAAAAGCCACCAAGATCATGACCAT
>JBGYKY010000054.1:0-5338 GCA_041836105.1 Bacillota bacterium
TCCGCTCTTCCTCCGCTTCCCTACTCCCGTTTCTGTATCCTCAGTTCCCTAAAAAAATCCTTCATCAGCGCTTCACACTCCGCCTGCATGAGGCCGGCTTCCACCCGGATCCGGTGATTGAGCCGGGGATTGTCCGCAACGTTCAACACCGACCCGCAGGCGCCGCCTTTAGGATCCATGGTTCCGATGACAAGTCTTTCTATTCGGGACCATACCAGGGCGCCGGCGCACATAGCGCAGGGCTCTACCGTCACGTACAGACTGCACCCCGTTAGCCGCCATCCCCCCAGAGCCGCCGCCGCTTCCCGGACGGCAATCATCTCCGCATGGGCCGTCGGATCTTTGGCAAACTCGGTTAAATTGTGCCCCCTGCCCAGAATCTCCCCATCCCGCACCACCACGGCGCCTACGGGGACCTCCCCCATGTCCATGGCTCTCCGGGCCTCGGCCAGAGCAGCTTCCATATATTTTTTCATATACTTTATGATGTTACCACACCCGCTGTCTTTTTTCAATCTTTTTCCGCCCTCCGGCGGGACAGCTGTTGCACATTCGGTTTCAATGGCGTATAATAGTAGGAAAAGCGGCTGACCGGCAGCCGGCGGCCTGGAGGGCATCATGGCTATCGACCTCGTACTATTCCTGATCCTGGCGTTTATAACGGCGAGAGGCTATCGCAACGGCTTCATCTATACCCTGCTGCATACCGTGGGATGGATTTTTTCCCTTGCCGTGGCCTTCTTTCTGACCCCTGCCCTGCGCCAGTGGATGATCCAAACCGATTTTCTGTACAGCACCATCCGGGATCAGCTCCTGCTGCGGATGCCTGATACGCTGGATCCCCACTCTCTGATTGCCGAGGGGATCCCCAAATCTGTCCGCGACCTGCTCCTCCAGGTTGCCGATTCCGTCACCGACAGCATTGCCATGGCTGTCACCGACCTGCTGATGTCCGTCATCGCATTCCTGATCCTGGTGACGGCGGCCAAGGCGGTTATTTATCTGCTGGTCGCCCTCTTCTCCAAAAAGAGCACCGACGGTCCCACCGGCACCATCGACGGGGTTCTGGGCCTGGCATTCGGCTTCGTCAAAGGGATGCTGATCCTTTACCTGATTCTGGCGTTGATGATCCCGGCGGTCAATCTGGCCAGCCCTGATCACGCTTTTTCTTTGCTGACCAGCCTGAACAGCTCCCTGCTGGCCAAGGATCTGTACGATAACAATCTGCTGCTCTTACTGTTTGACCTCCATTGATTTCAGTGCTTTGCCCGGCCCCCCTCCGGGCAGACCACTGTTCCCTTTCATCTTTGAACGGCAAGGCGCTTCCTCCGCGACGGAGAGAAGCGCCTTGCCTGCTTATGCGCAGCATCCGGGACCCGGAGCCGAAGGTCTGAAATTATCGCTCGATGATCAGGGTTGTCCCCATGCCGCCGCCGATGCAGAGGGTGGCCAGGCCGTACCTGGCGTCCCGCTTCATCATTTCGAAGAGCAGGGTCACAAGGATCCGGCAGCCGGATGCTCCGATGGGATGGCCCAGGGCAATGGCTCCGCCATTCACGTTGAGCTTGGCCGGGTCGATGCCCAGATCCTTACCTACCGCTACGGACTGGGCGGCAAAGGCTTCGTTGGCCTCGAACAGGTCGATATCGTCGATGGTCAGGCCTGCGATCTTTAGCGCCTTCTGAGAAGCGGGCACCGGCCCGATGCCCATAATGGCGGGATCTACGCCTGCGGAAGCGTAGGATTTGATGGTGCAGAGAGGAGTCAGCCCCAGCTCCTGAGCTTTCTCTTTGGACATGACCACAACGGCGGCAGCGGAATCGTTGATGCCGGAAGCATTGCCGGCCGTCACCATGCCCCCGTCCTTTTTAAAGGCCGGCCGAAGCTTGGACAGCGATTCGGTCGTGGTGCCAAACTTGGGGTATTCATCGGTGTCAAAGACGATATCTCCCTTCTTCCCGGAAATGACGACGGGAACAATCTCATCCTTGAATCGCCCGGAGGTGACTGCCGCTTCCGCCTTCTGCTGCGAGGAAGCCGCAAAGGCGTCCAGCTCTTCCCGGGTCAGCCCCCACTGCTCGCAAATGTTTTCTGCGGTAATGCCCATGTGATAGTGGTTATAGGCGTCGGTCAGGCCGTCGTTGGTCATCATGTCGATGATTTTGTTGTCGCCCATCCTGGCGCCCCAGCGAGCAGAAGGTATGGCATAGCTGGACAGAGACATGCTTTCGGTTCCGCCGGCCAGAATAACGTCAGCATCTCCCGCCCGGATGATGGAGGCTGCCATCCCGATGGCCCGAAGGCCGGAGCCGCACACCTTGTTGATGGTCATAGCCGGGACCTCCTTAGGGACGCCGGCGGCAAAAGCTGCCTGTCTGGCCACGTTCTGTCCCAGGCCTCCCTGGAGCACGTTGCCTATGATCACTTCGTCGATCATGGCCGGATCGATGCCTGCCCGATCGATCGCTCCCTTGCAGGCAATCCCTCCAAGGGTCACTGCTCTGGTGTCCTTCAGCGTGCCGCCAAAGCTCCCGATGGGCGTTCTTGCGGCACTTACGATTACTGCTTCTCTCATTCGTTTGCCTCCTGTTTAAATGATAAAAAATACAAGCGGGTAGTGTATGAAATTATTATACACTACCCGCGAAAACCTTGTAAAGAAGCCTTTTGGCGATTTTTCTCAGATCGCTATATTCCAATTATTCAGAATTTATGCAGAACTTATGCGGCGGAGATGCTCCCCTTTATTTTCCGTCCTTCGGCCGGATCCGATGAATATCCTTTTGGAAAACGGCGATATGGCTCTCCTCCAGCCACACCGGCTTATAGGAAAGCTTGGCCTTGCGGAGGTTGAGGATATCCATATCCTCCTCCCGGTTGACCAGGGTGATGTGCTCCGGCAGATGCCGGCAAAACTGATTATTGATGGCCTGGTACAGTCCCCGGTATTCTACATTGGCCTTTTCCACGTGAACCGCCACCGTGTCAGCATTGATCTGCCCGCCGATGCTGAGGGCCTCGATCCTGCCGTCGATGAGAATGGCTCCTGTCAGGTATCCCACCGCCTCCAGATTGTTGAAAACGTAGGACATGGCCCGTTCTTCCATGCGAAGCAGTTTTCGTTCGTGCTCCGACGGGACGTTTTTCCTTTGGTTGAATTCCTGAATGAAGGTCATGGCCTGTTCCACCATGTCCGGCTTCAATTCGGTGTACCGATAGTCGTAGTGGTTCAGGAAATAATTGAGATGATTCTTCTTGCTGTGGAGATCCCGCCCCTTCAGATCGATCAGGCTCTGCTTACTGTAAACGTAATCGTAGTTGGGCCGGTCATCGATGTATGCCATTTCTCCGGGACAGGCGGCCTCCACGATGGGAATAAAATGCCGGGGCATCAGCCGGATCCCGAAGGTATATCCGGCCGCCTCAAAAATTTCTCTGGCTTCGTCGATGGTCCTGCGCAGGCCCTTCGGGTCATAGGCGCCAGTCCTGGTCAGAGGCGGAAACAGAAACGGCTCCACCTTGTCCACCTCCAGGTGGCTGAGACCGGAAATGCACAGGTAGTCGCCGATCATCTGCCAGCAAAACCGGTTGATTTCCCGCCACATGAAGAGGGAGGTAAATGACAGGCCCGAGGTGTTGTATCCAAAGCCGTGGAGATATTCCTCCAGCAGGGGCCTGGACTCCAACGTGATCTGGTTTTTCAGCAGCTGCATGGCTTACTTAACGATGGCAGAAACCTGCCGGAACCCTTCTTCCCTTGCGCCGCCCACAAGTTCAAATAATACGGCCTCATAGGTCGTTACTACCGCACCGGCATCGCTCATCCTGCGCTGAGCATATTTCTTGTCGCCGTTGCTGCGGGAGGAAATGGCATCAGCCACCAGGAATACCCGGTAACCGGCCTCTAAAAGATCCAGCGCCGTCTGCTGTACGCAGACGTGGGACTCCACGCCGGCCAGCACGACGGTCCTGCGGCCCAGGGCTTCCAGCGCCCGGACGAACTCCGGCTCTCCCATGGCGCTGAAGCTGGTTTTCTCAACGGGCGCATAGGCGTCTCCCAGAATCGTCCGAAGAGACTCCACCGTAGTCCCGAGCCCCTGGGTATACTGCTGGGTCAGCAGCACCGGCAGCCCCAGGGCCTTCCAGCCGGCCGCGAGCCTGCCTACGGTCGATTCCACGTCTTTATCGTTTTTCATGGCGGGCATCAGCCTTTCCTGCAGGTCGATGATCACCAAAACCGCCTCTTCTCTTTTTAATCGCTTTATGGTCATTCCTCAATCCCCCATTTCTTCAAGTCTTCAATCAGCCGATGGCTGGTCAGGTCGTAGTGGAGGGGCGTGATGGACGCGTAGCCCTCCTGCATGGTGTGGACATCCACGTCCTCGGGCAGCCCCCGATATATGACGGGCTCCCCCGCATACCAGTACTCCTTCCGCCCTTCCTCTTCGTTATATCTTTCCCGGAACCAGTTGTTGTATTCCCGCTTTCCCAGCCGGGTAAATTTCAGCCCCTTGATCTCTTCTCTCGGCAGATTGGGAATGTTCAGGTTGAGCACCGTGCTGCCATCCAGCCTCCCATAGGCGGAGCGAAGCGTACGCAGCGCCAGCTCGCAGGCATAATCGAAATGCCTGGGCGCATGGGCATCGACAGAAACGGCTACCGAGGGGATCCCGTTAAAGGCGCCTTCAATGGCTGCCGATACAGTGCCCGAATACAGGGTGTCCGTACCCAGGTTGCCCCCGTGGTTGATGCCGGAGAACACCATATCAATGGCCACGCCCCTGTCTTCCAGAATTTTCAGCCCCAGCTTGACACAGTCAGCCGGGGTGCCCTCGATCTCCAGCGCGTAGGCTGCGTGATCAAAAGCGACTTCGCGGGTGCGCACGGGCCTCCCGATGCTGATACTGTGCCCGCTGGCGCTTCGCTGGGTGTGGGGGGCGCACACAAAGATCTCCGCATCAGAGGAAAGGGCTTTCACCAGCCGGTAAATGCCCTCTGCGCGGATTCCATCATCGTTTGCCACCAGTACCTTGATCATGCGCTTCATCCCTTCCGTTCGGCGCCCTGCAAACGGGCGTCCCTTCCATTATACCACGCTACTGCTCATTCAAAACAGAAAAGACCCGGCCGATCTTCTCCCGGAGCACCAGGGTAGCGCCGGAATCATGGGCGGTCTCCGACCGGTTGATGAGTACCAGCTCTTTTCCGGCAAAATACTGCAGCAGCCCCGCCGCCGGATAGACCACCAGGGAGGTCCCCCCCACGATCAGGACCTCCGCCGACCGGATCAGGCGGACGGAGACCTCCAGCACGTCCCCGTCCAGCGCTTCTTTGTACA
>JBGYKY010000055.1:0-4112 GCA_041836105.1 Bacillota bacterium
AATGATCAGGGCTCTGGATCCTGGCTCCACCGCCCGCTTTGCGACGGACATTTTCTGCACCCGATCGGAAGATCCGGAACAATAGTTGATGCTCAGGGTAGAACCCTCGGAAATCCGGCTTTCCCGGCGGATGACCACCAGGGGGAGATTGAGGAGATCTGAGACCATGGTGGCAACGGCAATGCCCTTCGTTTCCACCGTCACCACCATATCGGCGCCGGCGTGCTGAAATTTTCGGGAAAAGGCGAGGGCGGCCTGCTTCATGAGACGGGGATGGAACATAATATCCGAAGTGTACAGGAATCCGCCGGCCAGCTGCCGGGACGGCTCCTTTAGCTTTTCGCACAGGGTTTCCTGGAGTTCACGGAATGCCCTGTCGGAGATGGAGGGGATAAAGCGGACGCCTCCTCCGGCTCCGGCGGTGGTTTCGACGGTCCCCAGGCCCAGGGCCTCCAGCATGCCGCGAGCTATTTGCAGGTCTTCGCTGATGCTGGACTTGGCGGCGCCCAGCAGCTGACAGAAGGTGCTGAGGCTGGTGGATCGGTTGGGGGAATCGGACAGTACCTTTACGATGGCGCTGACTCTTTCTGATCGTTTCATGGCGTAGCTCCCTGGGCGGAAAGGAGGCGGGCCTCGAGAAGCCCATCCCTCCGATGCTGTAAAAGGCGGATAATCGTTACCTCTATTGTATACGATAATATGCGCTATTTATCTTTTTGTCAATTTCATAAAAAACCGCCGCCAATGGCGAAGGGTTTATGATATAATGATGGAGCAAAAGGAGGTCGGGAAAAGCGTTGATCGATTTAAACAAGCATCAGAGGATCCACTGCATCGGCATTGGCGGCATCGGCCTCAGCGCCGTTGCGGAGATCCTCCTTAAAAGAGGTTTTCAGGTAACGGGCTCAGACATGAAGGAGAGCGAGATCACCGACCGGCTGATCCGCGACGGGGCCCGTATATTTTTGGGCCATCGCAGCAAAAACGTCGAGGGTGCAGAACTGGTGGTCTACTCTGCCGCGGTGGGGATGGATAATCCGGAGCTGCGGCGTGCCCGGATGCTGGGGATCCCCATCATGACCCGGGCGGAAATGCTGGGTCTGCTGATGCAGGAACACGAAAACAGTATTGCCATCGCCGGTACCCACGGCAAGACCACGACCACCTCCATGGTCTCCCTGATCCTGGAGGATGCCGGCCGCCAGCCCACGATCCTGGTGGGAGGAAATCTGGAACAGATTCACGGGAACGTTCAGGTAGGGGAGAGCAGCTACTTCGTCACGGAGGCCTGCGAGTACATGGACAGCTTCCTCAGCCTTCACCCAAAGATCGAAATCATTCTGAACATCGATTCGGATCATCTGGATTATTTCAAAGACATCGATCACATCGTGTCCTCCTTTGAACAATTCGCCTCTCTTGTTCCGCCCGACGGCCGGATCATTGCTTATGATGCCAATCCATTTGTCCACTCGGTGATCCGGGGCATGGACAACGTGGTGACCTTCGGCTTCAACGAGGGGTGCGACTATTATGTACAGGACATTTCCTTCGATGAATCGGGGCTTCCCTCCTTCCGGGTCCTGCGGGGAGGGGAGGAGCTGTGCTTTATGAAGCTGGCAGTGCCCGGGGAACACAATATCCTCAATGCGCTGGCGGCCTTTGCTTGCTGTCGGGAGATGGGGGTGGAGACCGAAAGCATTCGGCGGACTCTGGAAGCCTTTTCCGGAACCCAGCGGCGCTTTGACCACATTGGCATGACGGATAACCGGGTGCGGGTCATCGACGACTATGCCCATCATCCCACGGAGATCCGGGCGACGCTGGAAGCGGCCGCCAACATTCCTCATAGAGATCTGTGGTGCCTGTTTCAGCCGCACACCTATACCAGGACGTTGGCGCTGTTCGACGATTTCATCGACGCCTTTGACCGGGCGGATAAAATCATCATGGCAGAAATCTATGCGGCCCGAGAAAAGAATATCCATAAGATCAGCTCGAAGGAGCTGGTGCAGGAAATCAAGCGGAAAAACCCGGGCAAGGAGGTATACTACTTCTCCCGGTTTGAAGACATGGCGACCTTTGTGACGGATAACAGCAGCCCCGATGATCTGGTTATCACCATGGGCGCCGGGGATATTTATAAGGTAGCGGAAATGATTCTGGAAAAGGGCGCTCCCGGCGGCGCGCTGTAGGACATTGCCGGCGGGCATTGGAGGGAGGCAGGCTGCAGGTATTTGATATTTCCCGAACAAGGAGGACACATGGGCTACGAAGAATATTTAAAGAAAGAAGAACGGCGGCTTCGGTTTAATGCCGCACTGCTGGAGCAGGGAGTGGAGTTGGTGGACATCCGCTCAGCCTTTATTGACGAGGACTGCCGAATCGGATCGGGGACGAAAATTTACCCGGGGGCAGTTATTGAAAAGGGGTCGGTCATCGGACGGGACTGCACGATCGGGCCGGGGAGCCGGATCGAAAACTCTGTCATCGGTGACCGGACCCGGATACAGCACTCCGTCATCCTGGAAAGCCAGGTGGGCGAGGACACGGACGTGGGCCCCTTTGCCTATCTGCGGCCTCACAGCATGGTGGGGAACCGCTGCAAGGTGGGAGATTTTGTGGAGGTGAAAAACTCTGTCATAGGAGACGGCAGCAAAGCGTCCCATCTTTCCTATATCGGGGATTCCGACGTCGGCCGGAACGTCAATATCGGATGCGGGGTGGTCTTTGTCAATTACGATGGATCCAGGAAACACCGTTCTACGGTGGGAGACGGCTCCTTTATCGGCTGCAATGCCAATCTGGTCTCTCCGATCACCCTGGGGGAAGGCTCCTATATAGCTGCCGGAAGCACGGTAACCACCGATGTGCCGGCGGACGCTCTGTGCGTCGCCAGAGCCCGGGGCAGGATTTTGGAGGGCTGGGTCTCCAGGCGGGGCTTACTCAACAAAAACAAATAAATATTTCAATGGAGTGAAAAGAGGTGCAGACAAATGAAAAACGGGGCGTTCGCAGAGTATAAGATCTTTACCGGAAATGCACATCCCGCACTGGCAGAGGAAATCGCGTCGATTATGGGGAAGCCCCTGGGGAAGGTCTCCGTAAATACCTTTAGCGACGGTGAAATATCGGTCGACCTGTGGGAGACCGTTCGGGGCGTGGACTGCTACATCGTTCAGCCTACCTGCGACCCGGTGAACAATAGCCTGATGGAGCTGCTGATCATGATTGATGCCATGAAGCGGGCATCGGCGGGGCGTATCAATGCGGTCATCCCTTACTACGGATATGCCAGACAGGATCGAAAGGCGAAAGCCAGGGACCCCATTACGGCCAAGCTGGTAGCGGATCTGCTGGTGGCGGCCGGTGCAGACCGGGTGGTCTCCATGGATCTGCACGCCTCTCAGATCCAGGGATACTTTAATATCCCGGTGGATCATCTGCTTGGCATTCCCATCCTGGTCAAGTATTTCCGAGAGCGGAGCCTGCAGGATCTGGTCATCGTGTCGCCCGACCACGGGAGCGTAACCCGAGCGAGAAATATGGCGCAGCCTCTCCACGCCCCTATTGCTATCGTAGACAAGCGGCGTCCGGAGCCCAACAAATCAGAAATCATGAACATTATCGGCGACATCGAAGGAAAGACCTGCGTCCTGGTGGACGACATGATCGACACGGCGGGGACCATCACCAACGCCGCGAATGCCCTCAAAGACATGGGCGCCTCCGCCGTCTATGCCTGTGCCACTCATCCTATCCTGTCAGGCCCGGCCATTGAACGGATTCAGGCATCGGCCATTCGGGAATTGGTGCTGCTGAATACTACGCCCGTTCCGGAGAGCAAGCGTATCGATAAAATGCGGATTCTTTCCGTGGCCCCTCTTTTTGCGGAGGCCATGATGCGGATCTTTACCAATGATTCCATCAGCAGGCTCTTTGACTAAGGCCTGCCGGAGGAGCAGGAGCTAACGTACATGTATGTAATTGTCGGCCTGGGAAACCCAGGCAAAACCTATGAAAATACCCGGCACAACGTGGGATTTCGAGCCGTGGAGCTGCTGGCGGAGGATCACGGGATCCCCATCAATAAAATCAAGCACAAAGCCTTG
>JBGYKY010000056.1:0-3031 GCA_041836105.1 Bacillota bacterium
CGAACTCCTTTAGCGTCTCCAGGGCGCCGCTGGCATCATTGATATTGTTAAAGGACAGCTCCTTTCCGTGAAGCTGCTCTGCCATAGGCAAGGACCCTTTCCGGGGACGGATTCGGCGGTAATAGGCTGCCTGCTGGTGCGGGTTTTCCCCGTATCGGAGATCCTGCGCTTTCTCGAAGGTCAGGGTCAGGGTCTCCGGGAACCCGGCGCCTGCCGCTTCCGGCCGCTCCTCCCTCAGGTACTCGGCAATCATGGCATCGTAGGCCGCCGTATGTTCGAAGGCCTTCAGGGCCAGCCGATAACGGGTGTCGTAGGAAACGGCGCCCCTTTCCTCCCACTCTCTCAGCACCGGCTCATAGTCCGACGGGTCACACAGAACGACGACATCCCGATGATTTTTTGCGGAGGAACGAATCATGGCCGGCCCGCCGATATCGATGTTTTCAATGGCAGCCTCCAGAGTGACGCCGGCCTTCCGGATGGTCTCCCGAAAGGGATACAGATTGATGACCACAATGTCGATGGGACGGATGCCCAGCTCCAGGAGCGTCTCCATATGCTCCGGCCGTCCGCGCATGGCCAGGATCCCGCCGTGAACGGCCGGATGCAGGGTTTTGACCCGTCCGTCCAGGCACTCAGGAAATCCGGTGACCTCAGAAATGCCGATGGCGGAAATGCCCTTCTCCTCCAGCAGCCGATGGGTGCCGCCCGTGGACAAAAGCTCTGCTCCCAATGCCGAGAGCCGGCGAGCCAACTCTATTACGCCGGTTTTATCCGATACGCTGATCAGTGCTCTCATGTCTTTTTCCTACTCCTTCCCGTTCCAGCAATAGGTACATAGCTTTTGGGGGGCCAGCCCCACCGATTTCAGGGTGTCCTGCAGCCGGTGATATTTGAGGCTGTCAAAGTGGAGAATCTGGCGAATCCGCTCCACCATGTCCTCGTGACGCTGCGTTCCGCTGTCCACGTACTCCTCCAGCACCTCCGGGGACGGCTCCTGTCCCTCCAGCTGAAGGATCACCCGTCGGCTGATCAGGTCCATCTCGCTGACGCTTCTGGAAAAGTTCAGATATTTGCAGCCATAGAGGATCGGCGGGCAGGCCGAGCGAACATGGATTTCCCTCGCCCCGTTTTCGTGGAGATATTTGACCGTTTCCGACAACTGGGTACCCCGGACGATAGAATCGTCAATAAGGACAAAACGCTTGTCCTTAATGATTTCGTGGACGGGGACCAGCTTCATCTTGGCAATCAGCTCCCGCGCCTTCTGGTTTTGCGGCATGTAGCTCCGAGGCCAGGTAGGGGTGTATTTAATCAGCGGACGGGCGTAGGGGATGCCGGAGGCATTGGCATAGCCCAGCGCGTGTGCCGTTCCGCTGTCGGGCACACCGGAAACATAATCCACCGAAATGCCAGAATCCCTCCCGGCGATGCTGGCGCCGCTGCGATACCGCATCTGTTCCACGTTGAGCCCCTCGTAGGTAGAGGTAGTATATCCGAAATACGTCCAGAGAAAGGTGCAGATCCGCATGCTGTCTGCCGGCGGCGAAAGGGTCTCCATCCCTTCCGGCGTCAGCAGGACAATTTCGGCGGGCCCCAGCTCCTTGACCGTTCGATAACCGATGTTGATGAAAGCGAAGGACTCGGAGGCAGCGCACATGGCATCCTTTTTTTGCCCGATGATCAGCGGCGTTCTGCCCAGCCTGTCCCGGGCAGCGTACAAGCCTTTCCGGGTCAGCAGCAGCAGCGACAAGGATCCTTCAATCCGCTCCTGAGCATACCGGATCCCTTCTACGACGGTATCCTGGGTGGAAATGAGGGCAGCTACCAATTCGGTGTTGTTGATCAGATTGCCGTTCATGGTCATAAACTGGCGGCTCCCGCTTTCCACCAGCTCTCGAACCAGCGCATCTTTGTTGTTGATCCTCCCCACGGTGCCCAGCGAATAATCCCCCTGCCTGCTGAACACCGTCAACGGCTGGGGCTCCCCGTCGCTGATGCTGCCGATGCCGCCCGGCCCCGTCATCAAGGAAATTTCTTTTTCGAATTTTGATCGAAAGGGCCCGCTTTCAATGTTATGGATGGCCCGAGTAAAGCCGCCCGGCCCCCACACGCACAGGCCGCCCATTTTAGTCCCCAGGTGGGAATGATAGTCCGTCCCGAAAAACAAATCCATTACGCAATCGTTTTTTGATGCAATGCCAAATAAACCACCCATTCTGTCTCCTTGCTTTCTACACGCTGTCACGACACCGCCGGCGGGCCCGCCCTTATTTGTTTGTCTTCCCCATGGCCGCACCCAGCCGCCGGATGGCTTCCGGCAAAATCCGATGCTCTGCCTCCAGCACCCGGGCCGCCAGGGTTTCCGGCGTATCCCCCGGCAGGATCGGCACTTCCTCCTGAAGAAGGATCGGCCCCGTGTCCACGCCTTCATCCACGAAATGGACCGTTGCGCCGCTGACCTCTTCACCAGCCTCCAGCACCGCCCGATGAACCCGGATCCCGTAAAATCCCGGGCCGCAAAATCGGGGAATCAGAGAGGGATGGATGTTGATGATCCGCTCCGGGAAACGCCGCACCAGCCGGGGCGGCAGGATCTTCACATAACCGGCCAGCACCACCAAATCCGGATCCAGGGCATCCAGAGCCTCCAGCAGCCGATCGTCCCGTTCCTTCGGATCCGGATACCGTTCGGCATCGATGATCCGTACGGGGATGTCTCTTCCGGCGGCCCGCTCCAGAGCAAAGGCGTTCGGACTGCTGGAGAGCACCATCTCTACGACGGTTTCCTTCAACTGCCCCGAATCGATGGCCTCCAATACAGCCTGCAGGTTGGATCCGCCTCCCGATACCAGCACCGCCAGCCTCAGCATAGGATCACACCCTCCCCGGCGACAACGGTTCCGATGCGGGCAGGCTCCGCGCCGGCCTCCCGGATCCGGTCCATTACGGCTTCTGCCTCCCGCTCCGGCACCACCATCATCAGCCCGATCCCCATATTGAAGGTTGCGTACAGATCTCGGGGCTCCAG
>JBGYKY010000057.1:0-5421 GCA_041836105.1 Bacillota bacterium
CAGCATCCCCCGGGATGAGCTGGTGGTGCTGACCGGGGTTTCCGGCTCGGGGAAGTCTTCCCTGGCCTTTGATACCATCTACGCAGAGGGGCAGCGCCGATACATGGAGAGCCTTTCCTCCTACGCCCGGCAGTTTCTGGGCCAGATGGAAAAGCCGAATGTGGAGCACATCGAGGGGCTGTCCCCGGCCATTTCCATCGACCAGAAAACCACCAGCAAAAATCCCCGCTCCACAGTGGGGACCGTGACGGAGATCCACGATTACCTGAGGCTGCTGTATGCCAGGGTGGGGACGCCCCACTGCCCGACCTGCGGGAAGGTGATCAGCAGCCAATCGGCGGATCAGATTGTGGACGCTATTTTGGAAATGGAGGAGGGCTCCCGCCTCTATATCCTGGCGCCGGTGATCCGGGAGCGCAAGGGAGAGCACGAAAAGATCCTGGAGAGGATCCGGAGAGAGGGATTTGCCCGGGTCCGGATCGACGGAGAGATCTATACCCTGGGAGAGGATGAAATCTCCCTGAAAAAAAATCTCAAGCACACCATAGAAATCGTCATCGACCGGCTGGTGATCCGCTCCGGGATTGAAAGCCGGCTGGCGGAGGCGGTGGAGCTGGCCATCCTGCATGGAGACGGCCTGGTGATAGCCAATGACCGGGTTTTCAGCACCAGGCTGGCCTGCCCGGATCACGGCGGGGGCATCGAAGAGATGGAGCCCCGGATGTTTTCTTTTAACAGCCCTTTCGGAGCATGTCCCGCCTGCAACGGACTGGGATTCCACCAGCGCATCGATCCGGAGCTGATCATCGAGGATCAGAGCCTGAGCATTGCGGATGGCTGCCTGGGAACGATATTCGCCTCCATGGAGGTGGCCGGATTCTACCGGCAGATGATCGATGCGCTGGCCCTGGAGCACCAGGTTGACCTGAAGACGCCTTACCGGGAGCTGCCGGAAGCCTTTTGTCAGGAGCTTCTGTACGGCACGGGGGGGAGGCACATCCGGTATCATTACAAGAGCCGCAGCTCCGGGAACCGATCGTACATGGATCACCCCTTTGAAGGCGTTCTCAACAACCTGGAGCGGAGGTACCGGGAAACGAACTCAGACTATATCAAGGCAAAGATGGAGCAGTACATGCGGATCACTCCCTGCGAGGCCTGCGGCGGCAGGCGTTTGAAGCCGGAGGTGCTGGCGGTGACGGTGGGAGAGATGAATATTGCGCAGCTTTCCGATCTCTCCATCCGGGAGGCGCTGGCTTTTATCGAAGGCCTGCGGCTCAACGATATGGCACAAGCCATTGCGGCCCAGATCCTCAAGGAAATTCGGGAGCGGCTCCGCTTTCTGATCGACGTGGGCCTGGACTACCTGACCCTGTCCCGTACCTCCGGCACCCTGTCCGGCGGGGAATCCCAACGGATCCGGCTGGCCACTCAGATCGGCTCCAGCCTGGTGGGCGTGGTGTACATTCTGGATGAACCCAGCATCGGACTTCACCAGCGGGACAACGAAATGCTGCTGAAGACGCTCCGCCGGCTGACCGATCTGGGGAATACCCTCATCGTGGTGGAGCACGATGAGGATACCATGCTGGCGGCGGATCATATCGTGGACGTCGGGCCCGGAGCCGGTATCCACGGAGGAGAGATCGTGGCGCAGGGGACTGCGGCGGATATCATGGCCTGCCCCGATTCCCTGACCGGCCAGTACCTGACCGGCCAGCGCCGCATCCCGGTGCCGGAGAAACGGCGCCCGGGCAGCGGGGCGGCCCTGAAAATCATCGGGGCCGCGGAAAACAATCTGAAAAATGTGGACGCTGAGATCCCTCTGGGGAAATTTGTCAGCGTTACCGGGGTTTCCGGGTCGGGCAAGAGCAGCCTGGTCAACGAGGTCCTTTACAAAAGCCTGGCGCGGCATTTTTATCGTTCTAAGGAAAAACCGGGCCGCCACGAAAGCATCCTGGGGCTGGAGCACATCGACAAGGTGATCGACATCGATCAGTCTCCCATCGGCCGGACCCCTCGCTCCAATCCGGCCACCTACACGGGAGTGTTCACCCCTATACGGGATCTGTTTGCTCAGCTGCCGGAGGCCAAGCTGCGGGGATACGAAAAGGGGCGGTTCAGCTTTAACGTAAAGGGAGGCCGCTGCGAGGCCTGCGGGGGAGACGGGATCCTCAAGATTGAGATGCACTTCCTGCCCGACGTGTACGTCCCCTGCGAGGTCTGCAAGGGCAAGCGGTACAATCGGGAAACCCTGGAGGTCAAGTACAAGGGGAAGAGCATTTTTGATGTGCTGGATATGAATGTAACGGAGGCAGTAGAGTTTTTTAAAAATCACCCGACCATTCTCCGCCATTTGCAAACCCTGGAGGAGGTTGGCCTGGGCTATATCAAGCTGGGGCAGCCGTCCACCCAGCTTTCGGGAGGGGAGGCGCAGCGGATCAAGCTCGCCTCGGAGCTCTCCAAGCGAAGCACCGGCAAGACCCTGTATATTCTGGATGAGCCCACCACCGGGCTGCATTTCGCTGATGTGGACAAATTGATCCAGGTGCTGAACCGATTGGCGGATGCCGGGAACACCGTGGTGGTCATCGAGCACAACCTTGAGGTGATCAAGGTTTCTGACCACATTATAGATCTGGGGCCCGAGGGCGGAAGCCGGGGCGGCACCATCATCGCCGTCGGTACGCCGGAGGAAGTTGCGGCCGATCCCCGGTCGCACACCGGCAGATTCCTGAAGAGGGCTTTGGCTGCGTCAGGAGGATCCCATGACGGGAAAGGAAACGCATAAAAAAAATCTGATGATCGGGCTGATGCTCCTGCTGGTATTCATCTGGGGGTTTGACTACATTGTGGCCAAGCACGCCTTGGAGGCCCTGGAACCCCTTGTGCTGCTGTACATGAAATATGTGGTGGGCCTGGTGCTGATGCTGGTGATCAAGCGGTTCCTGGATCCTGGCTTTCACCTGCAGCGCAGGAGCCTGGGGACACTGATCGCCTGCTCCATTCTGGGAGAAATCATCTATTTCTTTTGCGAATATTCGGCGCTGGATTACCTGCCGGTGTCTATCATCACCATTCTGCTGGCCTTTGTGCCGACAGTCTCCGTGCTCATCGAAATCGTTGTATACCGGGTGATGCCCTCCGGAAAGCTGGTGGCGGGGCTTTTGTGCTCCGCCGCCGGGGTCGTCCTGATCATCGGGGTGGATATGAGAGAGCTTTTTCATGGGCGTGTGCTCGGCTACCTGTTTGTTTTCGGAGCTATTTTTGCCTGGAATGCCTACAATTTTCTGACGGTCAGCCTGCATCGCCACTATTCCAGCAGTTCTCTGACGGTGATGCAGCTGACCTGTACGGTATTGCTGCTGACTCCTTATATCTGGGCCCGTTTCCCCGATGTTCAGGTCTTTACACCCGATATCATCGGTGGCATAATGTACCTGGGCGTTTTCGGCGCCGGACTTGGATTTTTTATTCAGGTCCGGGCTCTTCACGTTCTGGGGCCCACCACCACCGCCCTGTTTTCCAATTTTATGCCGGTGGCGGCGACCCTGCTGGGGTGGCTCCTGCTAAAGGAGACCATTTCGCCGGTGCAGGGGGCGGGCGGCGTGCTGGTCATCGTATCCGGCTATTTCGTCATTAAGGAAAAGGGCAGAGCACAGGAACAGGAAAAAGCACAGGAGCAGGAAGCAGCACAGGAACAGGAAAAGGCGGAGGAAGCATCGAAATGACAGACAAATATAACCTGACCATGCTCACGGACTTTTATGAGCTCACCATGGCTAACGGCTATTTTGAGACGGGGATGGGCGAAAATATCGCTTATTTCGATCTTTTCTTCCGAAGGATCCCCGACGATGGAGGCTTTGCCATTATGGCCGGCCTGGAGCAGGCGGTGGATTATCTTCAAAACCTTCGGTTCTCGCAGGAGGATGTAGCATTTTTGAAAAGCAAGAAGATTTTCAGCCGGGAATTTTTGGATTATCTGCTGACCTTCCAGTTTACCTGCGATGTCTGGGGTGTGCCCGAGGGGACGCCTATTTTCCCGGGAGAGCCGATCCTGACCGTTCGGGGGCCGGTGATCCAGGCGCAGTTTGTGGAGACCATGCTGCTGCTGCTGATCAATCATCAGAGCCTGATCGCCACCAAAGCCAATCGGATCGTCCGGGCGGCCAAGGGCCGGGCGGTTATGGAGTTCGGCACCCGGAGGGCCCACGGCGCGTCGGCAGCGGTGCTCGGCTCCCGGGCCGCCTATATCGGGGGATGTATGGGGACGGCCTGTGCTATTTCCGAACGGGACTACGGTATTCTATCCCTGGGAACTATGGCCCACAGTTGGGTGCAGATGTTCCCGTCGGAGTATGAAGCCTTTCAGAAATACTGCCAGGTATACCCGGAAAACTGCACCTTGCTGGTGGACACCTATAATGTGTTGAAATCCGGCGTGCCCAATGCCATTCGGGTTTTCAAGGAAATGAAGCCCAAGAAGATGGGCATCCGAATCGACAGCGGGGACGTTACATATCTGACCAAAAACGCCCGGCGGATGCTGGACGAGGCCGGGCTGCAGGAGTGTACCATCACGGTTTCCAATTCACTGGATGAATACATCATTCAGGATGTACTGCTGGAGGGGGCCTGCGTTGATTCTTTCGGGGTAGGCGAGCGGCTGATCACCTCGAAATCGGAGCCGGTGTTCGGCGGCGTATACAAGCTGGCAGCGCTGGAGGAAAACGGGAAAATGATCCCCAAGCTGAAGATCAGCGAAAATGTGGAAAAAATCACGAACCCGGGGTTTAAAACGGTTTACCGCCTGTACGATCGGGATACCCACAAAGCCATCGCCGACGTGATCACGCTGGACCACGAACCGGCCCCCGATGGCGACGAATACGAAATATTCGACCCCCAGGCGGTGTGGAAGCGGCAGACAGTGCGCAACTTCTACGCCAGAAACCTGCGCAAGCCCATTTTCCTGCAGGGCAAGCTGGTGTACGAGCTTCCTTCTCTGGAGGAGATCCGGGATTATTGCCGGGAGCAGGTGGGGACCCTTTGGGAGGAGATGCTCCGGCTGGAGAACCCCTCCATCTACTACGTCGACCTGTCCGCGGAACTTTGGGAGATGAAGCACCGCATGCTGGCCAGGATCCAAAGCCAGATCGTGAGGGGGTAACCCCTTCGGATTGAAAAGCCCGACCGGGAGACCGGTCGGGCTTTTCTTGAGCGCGGGGAAGCGGCTATGCCTTGTTGGCGCAGCCCAGTACGTTGACGATCTTTCGCCGAACCATCTCCTTGATGGCGGCGCGGGCCGGGGTCAGATACTGACGGGGATCAAAGTCTCCCGGATGCAGGGCAAAGTGCTCCCGGATGGCAGCGGTCATGGCCAGGCGCAGGTCCGAGTCGATGTTGATCTTGCAGACG
>JBGYKY010000058.1:0-15117 GCA_041836105.1 Bacillota bacterium
GCCGTGGTCGATCAACCTCAGCTACTCGTTCTACATTCAGGAAGACAGAACCAAGCCGATCAACCGCCACAGCATGCGCTATCCGTATGGCTTCACGCATACGCTCAATGCCGGCGGGAACATCAAAATCTCGAACAAATGGTCGATGTCGTTCAACTCCGGTTATGACTTTCAGGCGAAGCAGATTACGCAGACTTCCTGCACCATCTCGCGCGACTTGCACTGCTTCAACCTCTCGGCCAGCCTTTCGCCTTTCGGAATGTATAAGTATTACAGCGTGATGATTCGCGCCAATGCCAGCGTCTTGCAGGATTTGAAATACGACCAGCGCAGCCAGACGCAGACGAACATTCAGTGGTATTGACGAAACATGCCCCTTCCCCCCTCTACCAGACGATTTCTTTTTCTCCGTGCGCCCGCAGGTATTCGTTCGTGCGGCTGAAATGCCTGCTGCCGAAAAAACCGTTGTGGGCCGACAGTGGCGACGGATGGGCCGACGTGAGCACAAGATGCCGCTCGCGGTCGATGAAGGCTCCTTTGCGCTGCGCATAGGCTCCCCACAGAAGAAAAACCAGATGCTCTTTTTCCGCGGCCAGCACACGGATGGCGGCGTCGGTGAAAGTCTCCCAGCCCTTGTTCTGATGCGATCCGGCCTGATGGGCGCGGACGGTCAGCGTGACATTGAGCAGCAGTACGCCTTGCTCCGCCCATCGGGTGAGGTTGCCCGTGGCAAGCGCATCGGTCCCGATGTCGGCTTTGATTTCCTTGAAGATGTTTTGCAGAGAGGGAGGGAAGGGCACGCCGTCGTTCACCGAAAAGCACAGACCGTGGGCCTGGTTCACGTCATGATAGGGATCCTGCCCCAGGATCATCACCTTGACCCGGGAGAGGGGGGTATAGTGCAGCGCGTTAAATATATCGTGCATGGGGGGAAAAATCTGCCGGGTTTTGTATTCTTGTATGAGGAACTGCCGAAGCTCCTTGTAATACGGCTTTTCAAACTCCGGATCCAGTACCGCCTTCCAATCGTTTTTCAAGATTTCCGCCATGATCTCCCCCTCATGCGTCATATGCGCTTGCAATGTGCTTCCTGCATCCCTCGCGCCCGCGCACAGCAAAGGAGCGGACCAGCTCCTGCTTCTTTTTCCGGCTCCAGCGCTTGATCTGCGCCTCTCTGGCCATGGCGGCACTCCTGGTTTCATGCCTTTCCCAATAGACCAGATGCACCGGCAGCCGCCCCCGGGTATAGCGGGCTCCCTCTCCCCGGTTATGGACCAGGAGCCGTTTTTCCAGGTCCGTGGTGTAGCCGGTGTAGAGGGAGCCGTCGCTGCATTCCGCAATATACGTGTAAAACGCCGCCATATCCGCCTATTTTTTCAACAGATCCCGAATCTCCCGGAGCAGCTCCACTTCTTCGGGGGTCGGCGCAGGCTCTTCGGGCGCTTCTTCCTTTTTCTTCTTCAGCTTCTCCATCACGCGAATGGCCATGAAGATACAAAAAGAGATGATGAGGAAGTCCAGCACGTTCTGCAGGAATTGTCCGTAATAAACCGCCGCCTCCGGAGTATCTCCAGCAGCCGGCGAAATGAGGATCTTCAGCCCGCTGATGTTTATGCCCCCCATCACAATGCCGATGACGGGCATGATAATGTCGTCCACCAGCGACGTGACGATCTTGCCGAAAGCGCCGCCGATAATAACCGCCACCGCCAAATCAATTACATTTCCCCGCATAATAAATGCTTTAAAATCTTTAATCATAGCCTATCTCCTGTTTTCATAAATCGGTGTAATACCTGCCTTACCGTATTATACCATACATTTTCTTGTTTTTTACAACAAAAGCGAGCCAGCTTGCGCGATCCGCCTCGTTTTTATACCGTAATGATCCCCGCAATCAGGTAAAGCGCTGCCGTAACCACGATCGCCGGGAGGATCATGGGCAGTGCGGTCCTGGCATAATCAATGTTCTTGATTTTCGCAAGCCCGCAGGTCAGCGTTACAGAATCCCCGTAAAAACAGGTAGAGCTCCCTGCTGCAGCGCCGGCAATAACTGCTCCGATGGTCAGATACATGCTGGCTCCCAGGGAATCCGCCAGAGGCACCATAATGGGGAAGCAAACGGCCGCCATCCCCCAGAAGCTTCCGGTCACAAAGCCCAGCGCCAAAAGAACGACAAAAGCAATCAGCGGCAGAAAGCTGGCGTTGATAAGAGGAGATACCAGATCGATCACATACGGGGCGAGGCCCAGCGCATCATTGGCGTTTTGAAGGACAAAGGCACTGATAACGATGGCCGTCACCACAAACATTTCCTGAAAGCCCGCCCAGATAGAATCGAAGGCTTCACCGAACCGAAGGAGCTTCTGCGGGATGTAGAGGAGCAGACACACAGCGATTCCGACCAGCAGCCCGTAGGTCAGCTCCTGGGTATAAAGGGTGACCGCAATCAAAAGAATCATGGGAATCAGAAAGTTCCATACGCTGGTGACCGGCTTTTCCTCTTCCGCGGGGCTGTCCGCCGCTGCCTCCGGCAGAACCTCCCCCGTGGCTTCCGCCCTTTCCTCGGCCAGCTTCATCGGCCCGAAGGGCCTTACGATCCGCAGCTGATACAGGAGAACAAACAAGAGAGAAATCCAGGCGTAGAACATAAAGGGAACCGATCGTGCCACAGTATCTATCCCTCTGCCCGGCAGCATGCCCAGATCCTCGATCTGGCTCCCCATAAAAACACCCCATAGGGAGAGGGGTACCAGAATACACGTAGCGCAGGCTACCATATTGACCGCGAAGGCAAACATCTCCCTGGACATTCGGTTTTCATCAGCTATGGTTCGGCTGGCAACCCCCGCTCCCAGAATGCTGAAGTAATTATCCAGAAAAAGGACGATCCCCATGGCCCAGGCCAATACTCCCGTTTTCTTTTTATTGGTGGCAAAACGAAGCCCCAGCCTTGTAAAGCCGGAGATCGCATTGGAGACCTCCAGGAGCTTGATGAAGATCCCGAAAAGGCCGAATATGACGATAAAATAGGCCGATTCTCCCATCTCCAGGTACAAGGAATCCAGATAGGAAAAGACGAAATCCATCCCATCCAGAATAAAAAAACCGATCAGGGTTCCGATGATAAGCGGTTCCAAGGCCCTTTTCGTGATAATGGCCGTGACGATGACAGACGTTACCGGCAGCAAGCTCAGCACCCCGTAATTTGCAGCTATATCCATGAAAACACCTCCTTCTTTCCTCTCTTATTCGGCAATATGCAGCTTGAGGAGTTCCTGATACGTATCTACTCTCCGATCCCGGTGGAACTGAAGGATGTCCCTGGCCCTTTTGATTTCATCCAAATCCAGCTCCGCTATAATCAAATCCTCCTCGTTCCTCTTTCCTTCTGCAATAACAACACCCCAGGGATTCGAAACAAAGCTCCTTCCATAGAACTCCATGTACCCGCTTCCGTCCGCAGCCTCCTCCCGGCCGACCCGATTGCAGGCGCAGACATAGAAATTATTGTGGATTCCGTGGCCCCGGATACCGTCTACCCACGTCTGAGAGGTGTCCATCTCCGGATTGTCCGGTTCCGATCCGATGGCGGAGGGATAGAACACAAAATCGGCGCCTTTCAGAGCCAAGATCCTGGTGGGCTCGGGAAACCACTCATCCCAACAGATCAAGACCCCAAAGACGCCGTATTTCGACCGGAACACCAGGTAAGGGGAATCTCCCGGTGTGAAGTAGTACTTTTCGATATACTGCGGCCCTTCCGGGATATGGTGCTTTCTGTAGTTCCCCAGGAAGGCCCCGTCTGCGTCAAAAACGGCAGCGGCATTGAAGTAAACCCCGTCCATGGCATATTCGTAATAGCAGCTTATCAGCACCACGTCCAGCTCCTTTGCCAGCCTTTGCACGCGCCGGTTCGTGGGGCCGTCCACCGGCTCCGCCCAATCGTACTTGGTATGATCAATCACCTGGGCAAAGTATTGCCCGTTAAACAGCTCCTGGGTGCAAATAATCTTCGCGCCTCCGGCGGCCAAAGCACGAATCTGCTCTTCCGCTTTCCTCATATTTTCCTGCCGATCGGGAACGCAGGCAAATTGAGTCATACCGATAACGACCTTCCCTTTAACCATCTCTGAGCCCTCCTTTTCCTTTATTTTATGATTTTTGCTGCCCGGCATTCCCGCCGGGTATCGCCTTGGGATCCCCTCGGCTGCCTGCCGGACTTTGCTCCTGCCGGCCGTTCTTTATCGCTTCATTACTGCGTAAACCCGTACCATTTTTTCATCACCGGCATCAGTCGATGGATAACCGGCCCCATCATCACCAGGCAGATCAGGGTGCCCGCTCCATATCCGGCACCCAGGGCCACTCCTGCCAGGAAACAGATCAGGTCGTTTCCGATCTTCAGGATCCGAAAGGTCCATCCGGTCTTTTCCGACAGGATGATGGGAAGGATTTCGCCGGCGCCCATACCGAAATCCGGAGCAACATAGGTGGCAATGCCGGCTGCCACGATGAACGACCCCAGCAGAAGAAAAAGCAGCCTCACCCCAAAGCCCGGCGCTTCGGGAAGCAACGGCAGGAGCACCGGCTCCCAAAGATCCATCGCCGCACTGACCGCCAGCGCCGATAGCAGGGTTCCCGGGCCAATCTTGCTTTTGTCCAAAAAAAAGGCGGCAGATACAAAAATCAGGTTGACCAGCAGCTGGGCATTGCCCAGGCTAAAGCTTCCCAGTTGACTGATGGCGGCATGAACGCCGATGACGCCGGTGGTAAAGGGATCAGCGCCGATATCCGCATACACCATCAGATTGATGCCGCAGCCCATGAAAAGCATTCCCCATAGGACCACCAATGATTTCTTCAGGGCCATCCCCGCTTTGGCCATTCCGTTTCCCCTTTTGATTTCGGCAGGCGGCCCGGCATCTCTCCGCTCCCGGGCTTGACGCATCCGATCTATACTACTTCAGTATACACTCAACCATGGACAATTTTCAAGGCATAGTGTACAATAAGCCGGAGGGCGAACGGCAAAAGGAGGCTCCAGGAAGCGTATGAACCCTCACTGCCTTCACCGGCTGCCCCCATCCGTATAGAGCAAGAAATGTTTTGCAGACAGATATCCATGTGTTACAATAGATTACGTTATCGGTCCAAGCTTGAAAAAACACCGCACCGTCAAGGAGCGCAAAGCATGAAGGAGGAACACAGCACATGAGAGCCGTCATCACTGTCATCGGCAAAGATATGGTGGGCATCCTGGCCAAGGTCAGCACCACCTGCGCCGACGCCAACGCCAACGTCATCGAGGTCACCCAATCGGTGCTGCAGGAATATTTCTGCATGGTCATGCTCATCGATATTTCCCGAACGAACTGCGATATCGAGGAGCTGCGGACACGACTGGCTGCAAATGTCCCGTCCATGACCGTCCACGTTATGCACGAAGACATCTTCAATTCCATGCATCGCATTTAAGGAGGGCTCTCATGTTAAATATGAGCGATATCATGGAAACCATCACCATGATCCAAAACGAAAACCTGGATATCCGAACCATTACCATGGGCATCTCCCTGATCGACTGCTGCGATACCGACATTCACCGATCCTGTGAAAAGGTGACCGCCAAGATCTACAGCTATGCCAAGGATCTGGTGAAGACCGGGAACGACATTGAGAAGCAGTACGGCATCCCCATTGTTAACAAGCGGATCTCCGTTACTCCCATCTCCCTTCTGGCAGGGGTTTCCGGCGGGGATCCGATCCACTATGCGAAGGCGCTGGATCGGGCAGCACGGGAGGTGGGCGTCAATTTTATCGGCGGGTATTCGGCGCTGGTGCAGAAGGGCTTTTCTCCGGGCGACCGGGAGCTGATCGAATCCATTCCCCGTGCTCTTTCCGAAACCGAGTTCGTCTGCTCCTCCGTCAACATCGGCTCTACCCGGGCCGGGATCAATATGGACGCCGTCCGGCTGATGGGCCGCGCGGTCCGGGAGGCGGCAGAAGCCACCCGGGATCGGCAATGCATCGGCGCCGCCAAGCTGGTGATCTTCTGCAATGCCGTAGAGGACAACCCCTTTATGGCCGGCGCATTCCACGGAACGGGAGAAGCGGACTGCGTGCTGAACGTAGGGGTTTCCGGCCCTGGCGCGGTCCGGTCCGCACTGTCGAAAATGCCGGCGGATGCCCCGCTGGATCAGGTGGCAGAGGTGATTAAAAAAACGGCGTTTAAAATTACCCGAATGGGACAATTGGTAGGGGCCGAGGCATCCGCCCGCTTGGGTATTCCCTTCGGAATCATCGACCTGTCCCTGGCCCCCACGCCGGCAGTAGGCGACTCCGTCGCTCACATTCTGGAGGAAATCGGCCTGGAAGGCTGCGGAGGACCCGGAACCACTGCGGCCCTGGCCATGCTGAACGATGCCGTGAAAAAGGGCGGCGTCATGGCCACCTCCAACGTGGGCGGTCTATCAGGCGCCTTTATCCCCGTTACGGAGGATGCGGGCATGATCGCCGCGGCCCGGTCCGGCGTGCTGACCATCGATAAACTGGAAGCCATGACTGCCGTTTGCTCCGTCGGACTGGATATGATCGTCATTCCGGGGGATACCCCTGCCGACACCATCTCCGGCATCATTGCCGATGAAGCTGCTATCGGGATGGTCAATTCCAAGACCACCGCCGTCCGGGTGATCCCGGCCATCGGCCTGTCGGACGGCGAGGAGCTGGATTTCGGCGGACTGCTGGGCAACGGTCCGGTCATGAAGCTGAGCCCCATTTCCCCCTCCAAAATGATGCAGCGGGGAGGAAGAATCCCCGCACCGCTGCAAAGCTTAAAGAATTAAACTCCGATCTATGGATCCCTGCGCGCCGATGAGTAGTCTTCATCGGCGCCTCTGCATGATGGGGCCGTTTTTCCTGTAGGCCTCTTTCCTTTTTATCCTGTAGCCGCCCTGCGATCATCCCGTTTCTCCCGCAAATCAAAAAGCTCAACGTCGGATCGACGTTGAGCAAAAACATACATGGTTGCGGGGAGAGGATTTGAACCTCTGACCTTCGGGTTATGAGCCCGACGAGCTACCAGCTGCTCCACCCCGCGATGATCTGGGAGCGTAAGGATGATGCCAGTCCCCGACTCCCGCAAACAGTGGTGCCGGAGACCGGGATCGAACCGGTACGATCGGTAAGGATCGCAGGATTTTAAGTCCTGTGCGTCTGCCAATTCCGCCACTCCGGCAAATTGGCTCCAAGGGTGGGGCTCGAACCCACAACCTATCGGTTAACAGCCGAGTGCTCCACCATTGAGCTACCTTGGAATACCATTCATCATCACTGACGATACAAAGGATTATATCTTATCAGCACCGTTTTTGTCAAGGCTTTTTTCGCTGTCCTTTTGAAGGTCTTTTTCAATAAGAGCCGCTTTTTTTCGGTATTTCTGCTCTCTCTCCTTATCTCCCTTCCCGGCGTAAAGCACCGCCAGCTCCTTCATGGTCTCCAGATGGCTTCCGTTGATGCTCAGGACCCGATGGAAATGCTCCAGCGCCTCCTCCGTCTGACCCAGCCGAGCATAGGAGACGCCCAAATAATAGGACAGGGGCCACCATGTCTTAAAATCCGTGTCCAGGAAAGGCTCCAGAATCCCGATGCCGATCTGATGATTGCCCCGAAGCACCTCATTGCACCCTTTCTCGATCCGGATGGGCGACTTGATCTGCTCCAGCCGCTCCTTGATCTCCCTCCGGTCCCTGGTGTTGGCGGAACGGCGGAGGAATTCCTGCCATGCCAGCTCCGCTTTGATGTAAAGGCCCATGTTCAAATAGGCGTAGCCCAGATAATAGTGGCCCTGGGAAAAGCGGGGATGAAACTCTGTCAGCAGCTCGAAAGCCTCCATGGATTCCGCCTTGAATCGGCCGGTCTTCTGTTCATTGTTGCTTTCCATATAGATTTCCCGGCATACCCTGGCATAGCTGTACAGCGCATGGAGGTAGTCCGGCTTCATGCAGAGAGCGGCTCGCAGGTGGATGGCAGCATCGTCAAAATCCTTGCGTTCTGCGGCATCCCTTCCTTCCTTCATCATGCCCTCATAAATTTTGTAATTAAAAAGCTTGAACAGGAATTCTACGTATTTGCCTGTATATTTAAAATGAGGATCGATGCCCATCACCCATGCCATATTTTCTCCGATATGGGTAGCCTTGAGGCCCGCACCTCCCTTAAATTCTTCCACATCCTCTTTCCTCAGGGGGATGGGGACGCCTTCCATGATAGACAGCACCCCGGCCTTTTGCATATACTCCCGGGAAAACTCCACAAAAACAAAACGATCCATGTATTTTTTAAAATATCGGCCGATTCTGTCGGGTCTCAGCTTCGGATCGGCATCCTCCACAGGCCGCGCCACAGCGGGCGGCGTTTCTTTCTTCTTTCCAAACATCAGGCTCTCCCTTTCCCTCCTATCACTCTGTTACAGCGCCCGGAAGCGTTCATCCTTGAGCATTCCCCTGTTTTCCATGGCCGCCGTCAGCTGGGACAGCATCCGCTCCCTGTCCTCCGGCAGATTCCCCCGCAGGGAAACGTAGTTGGACGCGTGATTGCTCCGGAAAACGCAGGTCTTCTCCACCCGGACATTCTGAAGAAGCAGGGCGGTTTCCGCCACCACCTCCTCCGGGGTCAGCTTTCGGAAACGGCCTTCCATGATTTCTTCATAAAGGGGCGCCGTCGGCTCCACCATCAGCGTCAGAAGCCCCACAAAGGACGGCTGACATTCCGAGATCATAGTACCGCAGTCGATGGCGTGCTCCCGCCACAGAGCCTTCCCGCCCAGGCCGGAAATAAAGGTGACGGAAGCCCGGATCCCGGCCTCCTCGATCTTCCGGATTGCCCGGATGATCTCCTCTCGGGTCACTCCCTTCTTAATGTTTTTCAACACCTGATCATTCCCCGATTCTGCGCCGATGTAAATGATGCCCAGCCCGGCATCCCGCAACTCCTCCAGTTCTTCCAAGGTCTTGTGATTTACATCCTGCGGAGTTCCATAGATGCCTACTCGCTCACATTCCGGGAACAGCTCCCGGATTTCCTTCAGGATAACCATCAGCTTGGCATTGGTCAGCACCAGCGCATCCCCGTCGGCCAGAAAGATTTTTCCCACCTGCCGGTAAGCCTTGCGGGCCGCTCGCAGATCCTCCAGCACCTCCTGAACGTTCCGGACGCGAAACCTTTTATCCTTGAACATGCTGCAAAAGGTGCAGGTATTGTGAGCGCAGCCGATGGTCACCTGAATGATCAGGCTGTAGGCCTCGCTGGGAGGCCGGTATATATTTCCCTCGTATCGCATAATTCTCTCCTCATTTTCTCACCGAACCCTCTCTCCGGATACTCCTTCGGCCCGAAGGGCGGGCCCGGCACGACCCCCAACCGACGGGGGGCAACCCCGACGGGACTTTCCTCCGGAGGGACCGGCGGACCCGGCGGCGTGTTACATCTTCTCCGGCGCTTCGATCCCCAGCAGCCTCAGACTGGTTTGAATGGCCGTTTTGGCCGCCAGAACCAGCGCCAGCTTGGCATTTTTTTCTTCCTCGTCGGGCACCAGAATGTGCTCCTCGTGGTAAAACCGATTAAAGGCCTGAGCGATATCCACAGCGTGCCGGGTAATGACAGAGGGCTCGTACCGTTCACCCGCCTCGCGGATGATCCGGGGCAGCTGGTAGATCAGACGTGCCAGCTGATAGGCGCTTTCTCCCATAATAGCTGACAAACGCTGCGGCTCCAGAGAAGCCGCCGACGGCTTCCATCCCTCCGCGTTTCGCAGAATGCTGGCCGCTCTGGCATGGGTGTACTGCACGTAAGGGCCCGTTTCTCCTTCAAAGTTCAGGATCTTCTCCCAGGAGAAAACGTAATCCTTGATACGGTTGTTGGCAAGCTCCTGAAAAATGACGGCGCCGATGCCCACCTGCCGAGCGGTTTCCTCCACGCTGTCGGTATTGACATTCTTCTCCAAAATGATTTCCCGAGTCTGTTCCACCGCTCGGTTCAGCACCTCCTCCAGGTAGACCACCCGGCCCTTTCTGGTGGACATGGTGCCCTCCTCCAGGCTGACCAGACCGAAGGGGATATGAACGCAATCCTCTGCCCAGCTGTTGCCCATCAGCTCAATGACCTTAATCCACTGCTGGAAATGGAGATTTTGCTGAGAGGCGACGATGTACAGGTTCTTATAAAAGTCGTAGTGCTCTTTCCGGTAGATGGCGGCGGCAATGTCTCTGGTAATGTACAGGGTAGACCCATCCTTCTTGGTGATCAGGGCCGGCGGCATCCCATATTCTTCCAGGTCTACGATCCGGGCGCCCTCCGACTCCCGGATCAGGCCCTTTTCCTCCAGCCGATCAAGAACTCCCTGCATTTTGTCGGAGTAAAAGCTTTCTCCCGCATAAGAGTCAAATTCGATGCCCAGCATCCGATAAACCCGGTTAAACTCCTTGAGGCTTTCCTCCCGGAACCACTCCCACAGAGCAGTTTCCTCCGGCGCCCCGCTTTCCAGGCGGGCGAAAACAGCCCGAGCCTCATCCTCCAGGGCCGGGTCCTTCTCGGCTTCCTCGTGAAATTTCACGTAATATCCCAGCAGCGTTTTGATGGGCTCCCGGGTGACATCTTCCTTCTTCCCCCACTTCCGGTAGGCCACGATCATCTTGCCGAACTGCGTGCCGTAATCTCCCAGATGATTAATCCTGACCGTGTCGTAGCCGAGAAAATCATAAATCCTGTATATGGCATTGCCGATGACCGTACTGCGGATGTGACCGATGTGGAAGGGCTTAGCAATGTTCGGTGAGGAATATTCTACAATCACCTTGCGGCCGGCACCCTCCTCGCTCCGCCCGAAGCGCCCCTGCTGCTCCGTCACCTGGGTCAGCAAATCGGACAAAAAGCTGCATCGATCCAGAAAAATGTTGACGTAGGCGTTAACGGCCTCTACCCGGGCAAAGAGGGGGTTTCCCCCCAGCGCGGCCGCCACCTCCCCGGCAATCGCGGGAGGCGCCTTGCGCAGCGCCTTGGCCAGCTTAAAGCAGGGAAACGCGTAATCCCCCATGGACGCGTCCGTCGGGATCTCTACCAGCTCCGCCGCCTCTTCGGCGGTAAGCGTTTCTACCGCCCGGTGGACGGCTTCCCCGATCAGCTGTTTATATTCCTTCATAGCAGTTCTCCTTTTTTCTCTTCCTCTTTCTCCGTAATCACCGGGACCCCCTGCTCCATCAGCAGCTGGGCAAAGATGCCGTTTCCCGGGACGATCCTCCCGCTAAAGCTGCCGTCATAGATCTCGCCCCGGCCGCAGGAAGGGCTTCTGGCTTTTAAAATAGCACCCTGCAACGGCTCTTCTGCCAGCCGGGCAGCCGCGACAGCCACCCGATAAGCAGCCTCCGCTCCCCGGTGAAAGGAACGGCTCACGTCCCGACCGGAACGGCTCATCACACGATTCCCCTGCTGCTCTGCCGGCTCCCGGGGCGTGGCCAGCCCCCCCAGCTCCTCCGGGCAGACGGCGATGACGCTGGCCTCCCTCACAAACTCTTCCACCCAGGGCATCCGATTGTGACCGCCGTCGTATCTGCAATGCTGCCCCATCAGGCACGCGCTGACAATGTACATATGGTTACCCCGTCTCCTCCTTCGTGATAACTGCCTTTCCGAAAGGCAGTCACGTGCTTGTGCTGCCGGAACATCCGGGTCAATCCCTCCCGCAGGATACCCTCCCCCCGGCCATGGATAACGGTGACCTCCGGCAGCCCGGCCATCCAGGCATCGTCCAGATATTTGTCCACCGTCATCACCGCATCGTCCAGGCTCTGGCCCCGAACATCCATCTGCGCCGAAATTTCCTGCGTTTTGGCCCGATACAGGCTGCCGTAGCGAGACGTCCTCTGCGCCGGCTTCTTCCGCGTCCCGTCAATGATTTTCGCCAGCTGCGACAGTTGAACATTGATTTTCAGACTGCCCACCCGCACCTGCAGCTCACCCCTGTCGTCGGGCGAGGTGAGCACCTCTCCGTTCTGGTTCAGATGAACGATTTTCACCCGTTGGCCGGGAACGGCCTCCTCCCGGCGAAGGGGATCCCGATTAACCGGCGCTTCGGGCATTTCCCCGCTGCGCAGGCGGTTTTCCGCCTCCTTCAGCTGTCTCCGCTGTGCCTCCAGGGCCTTTCGGCGATCCCCGGCGTTCTCCGCTTTTTCCAACTGCCGCAGCTCCTTCCGGAACTGCTCCGCTTCCTCCCGGATTTCTCGAAGCATTTCTCTGGCTTCCTGCCGGGCCTTCCCCAAAATGCTTTCCTGCTGCTCCTCCAGACGGCTCTCCCGGCGATCCAGCTCTTCCTTCTGCCGCTGTATGGCAATCTTCAGCAGAATGGCTTCCTCCCGCTCGGCCTCTGCCTGCTTTTTATCTTCCTCGATGGAGCTGATTACTCCTTCAAATTCCATATCGCCCCGATCGATCAGGCTGCGGGCCTTATCGATAATGGCGCTCTGCAGGCCGATCCGCCGGGAGATTTCGAAGGCGTTGGATTTCCCGGGAATCCCCGTAAAAAGACGATACGTGGGTTTTAAGGTCTCCACATCAAATTCCATGGAGGCGTTTTCCACACCCGGCGCCGCCAACGCATATTTCTTGAGCTCGGTGTAATGAGTGGTGGCTAAGGTCCTGGCGCCCCGGTCATACAGATGCTCCAAAACGGCGATAGCCAGCGCCGCCCCCTCTGTGGGGTCTGTCCCTGCGCCCAGCTCGTCCAGCAGCACCAGGGAGTGCCGGTCAGCCATTTCTGCGATTTCGGCAATGTTGGTCATGTGGGACGAAAAAGTGCTGAGGCTCTGTTCAATGCTCTGTTCATCGCCGATATCGGCGAAAATCTGTTGAAAAATCGGCATCCGGCTTCCGGGGTCTGCCGGGATATGAAGACCCGTCTGGGCCATCATGGCCAGCAGTCCCACGGTTTTCAGAGTCACTGTTTTTCCGCCGGTATTGGGGCCGGTCACCACCAGGGTATTGTACTCCCGGCCCAGCTGTACGGTAATGGGAATCACCTGCTCCGCCGGAATCAGGGGATGACGGGCGCAAATGAACTCCAGAGTGCCCCCGTCGTTCATTTCCGGTTCCGCTCCCTGCTGGACAACCGACAGCCTGCCCCGGGCAAAGATCAGATCCAGCTGAAGCAGCAGTCTCTGGTTATTCATCAGCTGCACAAAATCCCCCGCCACCTCCTGGGAAAGCCGTGCCAGAATCCGCTGAATCTCCGCCTGCTCCGACAGCTCCAGCTGCCGAAGCTCATTGTTCAAATCGACGATGGCCTGGGGCTCAATAAACAATGTCGCGCCGGTGGCCGACTGATCGTGAACAATGCCGGGGAACCGCCCTTTGTGCTCCTGCTTCACCGGGATCACGTACCGCCCCTGCCGGATGGTGACCAGCGCGTCCTGAAGCATGGTCCGGTTTTCCGCCGCATTGAGGATCTGGTTCATTTTGCTTTTCAGCGCCTCATTTTGGCGCAGGATCGCCCGCCGAATGCTCCACAGCTCCGGACTGGCCTGATCGGCCATCTCATCCTCCGAAAGGATGCACCGATCGATCTCCTCCGCCAGGAACCGGTCTGTGAACAGCACCTCGCCGATGGCCTGCAGCACGGGAAGGTCGGGCAGCGGCGGCTGAAGGTACCGGGCCATTCGGCCCGCCGTATTCAGATTATACAGGACCTCCAACAGCTGCTTCATCGTCAGGGTCCCCCCCTTATTGGCCAGGTGCAGGCTGTTTTCCAAGTCGTAAAAGGCGCCCAGAGGCGGCGCACCCTTCGCCGAGATGGCTTTTACCGCTTCCGTGGTCTCTGCCAGCCGTTCCCGAATCCGCCACGCGTCGGTCAGGGGCTCCCAGCCGCCGACAGCTTCCTTACCCAGGGAGGAAGCCGCTTCCTGCCGGAGCAGCTCTATGATTTTTTGATACTCCAGTACCCTCCGTGATTTTTGATTCATGTTTCCTCATCAAGTCCGCAGCTTGTCCAGTTCGCCCTTCAGGCGGATATTTTCCATCTGTAGGTCAAAAAAACTGTTTTCCAGCTCCTTGTATTGCTCCTCAAAGGCATTGACCGACAGCTCCCGGTCCTTCTCCTCCAGAAGGCGGGTCAGCTCCTCGTTTTTCCGATTGGCCTGCTCCATTCCCTCTTTGAAGTGAGCAAAGCTTTTTTTGGCTTCCTCCCAGAGCTGCTCATACTGATGGGCATCCCTCCGGAGACGGCTGATCTCGCTCTCGTATCCCGCCTGCTGCCGAAGCTGGTCAAAATGATCCTCGGCAATATTAACGGCGGAAAGCACCGCCAGGACGGCCACCGGTCCCCCCGGAAGCCGCTTCGACAGCTCATTCATCCGCGAATCCACGAAATCGGCAATCTTAATGATTTCCTCCCGGGATTTCTCCCCGGAAATAATGAACTCCTGCCCGTAGATCCGTACATTGACCTTATTGCTTTCCATGGGTCCCTCCCTTTCCGCTCTTTCAGATTCTCCTCAGATCTCCCGCAGCGTGGCGTTGGCCCTGTTTCGAAGCTCCGCCAGAATGACGTCGTGAACCTTGATGACCTCTTCGTCGGTCAGCGTCCGGTCCTCAGCCTGGTACGTCAGGGCAAACCCCACGCTTTTCTTGCCTGCTCCTACCTGTTTGCCGCGATACACATCAAACAGCTCCAGTTTTTTCAGCAATCCGCCGCCGTTCTCCCGGATAATGGCTTCCAGATCGCCGACCTGAACCTCCTCCTCCACCAGCAGCGCAATATCGCGCGAGGTGGAAGGATACTTGGGCAGAGGACGATACAGCTTATTCGTATCGGCCAGCCGCATTACGGCGTCAAACATCATCTCACCGCAGACACATCGGGCGCCTATCCCGTATTTCTCGCAGACGTCCGGGTGGACCTCACCCAGGATGCCCAGCTCCTGCTTGCCTGCCAGAACGCGGGCACATCGGCCCGGATGATAGACTCCGTAGTCGCTTTCCCGGACAAAGGTTAACTGCCGGATACCCAAAACAGCCAGCAGCTCGGTCACCATCCCCTTGAGGGTGTAGAAGCTCTCCTCCTTACCA
>JBGYKY010000059.1:0-16160 GCA_041836105.1 Bacillota bacterium
CCCCCCCCTCCGGGCGCGTCCACCACAAAGGTGGGTACCGCATATCCGGAGGTGTGCCCCCTCAGGCTTTCGATGATCTGGATCCCGGCAGAAACCGAGGTCCGGAAGTGCTCGATCCCCAGGGAAAGGTCGCATTGATAGATGTAATACGGGCGTACCCGGTTCTTTACCAGTGCGTGTACCAGCTCCCTCATTACGTGCGGGCAGTCGTTCAGACCGCGCAGCAGGACCGATTGATTCCCCAGGGGGATGCCGGCGTCGGCCAGCCTGGCCAGCGCTTCCTGCGCCTCCGGCGTGATCTCCTTGATGTGGTTAAAGTGGGTGTTCAGCCATACGGGATGGAATTTCTTCAGCATGCTGCAGAGGTCGTCGGTGATCCGCTGCGGCATGACTACCGGCGTCCGGGAGCCCAACCGGATGATTTCTACGTGGGGGATTTTTCTCAGCTGCGTCAAAATGTATTCCAGCACCTCGTCGCTGACCAGCAGGCAGTCGCCTCCGGAGAGCAGGACGTCCCGGATCTGGGGGGTCCTTTTGATGTATTCAATGCACTGGTCGATGTCCTCCCGGCTTCTGGCTCCGTCGTTTTCACCGGCCAGCCTTCGCCGGGTGCAGTGACGGCAGTACATGGAGCACTGGTCGGTGATCAGGAACAGCACCCGGTCGGGATATCGGTGGGTCAGTCCCGGCGCGGGGGAATCCTCATCCTCGTGCAGGGGATCCAGCATGTCCGCTTCTCCCCGGTGGGTTTCCAGCAGGGCCGGAACGGCCTGCATCCTGACAGGACAGCGCGGATCATCGGGATCCATCAGCGATGCGTAGTAGGGGGTGATCCCTACCCGGAAGCCGGACATGACCTTCTCGATGTCGGCTTTTTCCCCTTCCGTCAGGTTGACGACCTGGGCGATTTCCTCCACGCTGGACAGCCGGTTGGCTACCTGCCAGGTCCAGTCGTTCCACTCCTCGTCCCTTACCCCTCGAAACAGGGGGATTTCTTTCCAGTTTCGAATAACTGCCATCTTCTTTCCTCCTGTGAAGCCTTGCGGCCAATTATGCATACATTTCCCGGAACAGCTCCCGCAGGGGCGGGCACTCCCGCAGAATCTGGAGGGAGATGTCCGCGTGGCCCCTGGTGTAGCCGTTTCCGACGATCATGGTCACATCCTTGCCTACGCCTTCCGCACCCAGCGCCGCCTTGGTGAAGCTGGTGGCCATGGAGAAGAAATAAACCGTCCCCCCGTCCTTGCAGGCCAGAATAGAGGCCATTTCGGTATTTTCAATGTTGACGCAGTTGATGACGATATCGGCCAGCCCGCCGTTTGTCAGCTGGGAAATTTTGTTGTAGATGGCCACGGCATCGGTGGCGTCTGCCGCAAAATACTCGTCCGCCAGGCCCAGCCTCCTGGCCCGGTCGGTGGATTTTTCGCTTCCGCCGATACAGATGACCTTTCCGGTCACGCCGGCCCTCTTTTTGGCTTCGTACAGGCAGAGCAGACCGGATTTTCCGCCGCCGCCGATGACGACCACCGTGTCGCCGGGCTTGACCAGCTTAGCAGTCTGAGCCGGCGCACCGGCTACGTCCAGCACGGATAGGGCCAGGGTTTCCGGCATATCCTCGGGCAATCTGGCGTAGATCCCGCTCTGGAACAGAATGGCCTGTCCTTTGATGTCTACCTGATCGATATCAGGGCGCACTTCAAAAATTTCCTCAATGACCAGCGGCGTCAGAGACAGGGACACCAGGGTAGCGATTTTATCTCCGGGCTTCAGGTCTCCTGCATATGCCGGCCCCACCTCCCGGACAGTTCCAATGAGCATCCCGCCGGAACCGGTTACCGGATTTTTGTGCTTTCCGGCCTTGGCTACGATACCCTTCATGATGCGTTTAATTTCTTCCACCCTTCCCTCCGCCTGCCTCTCGATCTGGGTGAAGCTGGCCGAATCCACGTTCAAGGTCTGAACATCGATCAAAACCTCGTTATCATAGAGCTCCATGGTGTTGTCGATGACATCTGCCGGCTGGGGTAGCACGCCTTTGGGCGACACAACTCGATGGGTTCCGTAGGGGCATCCTTTTCTCATACTACAATCCTCCTGAAATCATAACGTGCCATTGGAATATAAAACACGGTGCAGAAGCATGCCGGGCCGCTTGGCCCGCCCTGCGGCGGAAGGCCGCCGCCCTCATCTCTGCTTTTTTGCCCGCAGAGCAGCAGGGCCTTGGCTTTTCGCAGACCGCTCTGCAACGTTCTATATCAATGAACGGTAGCAATTTCCGTGCCATGCGCCGATTTTCAGCGCCCTCCAGGCCCTGCCGCTTTATAAAAGGGTTTGAAGCAAGACAAAATAAGGAAATAAAAAAACAGGGCCTCCGTTGATTCCAGAGGGACCCTGTTTCCCATGCATCCGCAGCCCGTACCCCGAAAAGCGTTTTTGGCACACGCAACGCGCCATTCGAATCGTTTTAGGTTCGAGCTGCAAAAAGAGCGAATCAAAATCGGTTCGATCGATTGCTATACCTTGCCGCCTTGCCTTTTTTATCCGCCTGCCCGTCCTACAGACGGTACTTTTTCCGCTTGCGAATCAGCTGGGACTGGCTGATTCCCAGCGCTTTCGCCGTCCTCCTGCTGGAGCCGTGCTTTTCTCCGGCGCGCCGGATGATATTCCTTTCAAAGGCTTCCACTAGCCTCTCCAGGGGGATCTCTCCCTCACCCGGCGCGGCGCTCTCCTCCGCTTCCGTCACCTGTTCGGCGAAAAGCTCCACCTTTAATGCCTTAAACACATCCCATAGGGAAATGACATTTCCCCTGCTGCTGATCAGGATGCGCTGAACGGCATTTTCCAATTCCCGGATGTTGCCAGGCCACTCGCACTGCTGCAGGTATTCAACGGCCCCCTCCTCCATTTCCTTTTGGATGGAAAAGGCCTGATTATATTTCTCAACGAAATGCTGAACCAGCGCCGGGATTTCGCTCCGTCGCTCCGACAGGCCGGGGATCCGGATCGGAAAAACATTCAGCCGATAATACAGGTCTCTGCGGAACCGTTTTTCTTCCATCAGCTTCTCTAAATCCCGGTTGGTAGCCGACAGGATCCGGACGTTGGTTTTAACGGGCCGCGTGCCCCCCACCCGAAAAAATTCTCCCTCCTGTACCACCCGCAGGAGCTTGGCCTGGATTCCCAGAGGCAGCTCGCCTACCTCGTCCAGAAAAATGGTTCCGTTGTCCGCCATCTCAAAGTACCCCTTTTTCCCCGTCTGTCCCGCGCCCGTAAACGCGCCCTTTTCGTAACCGAAAAATTCCGATTCCATCAGGCTTGGCGCAATGGCGGCACAGTTGATTTTAAGAAAGGGCTGCATATTGCGGCTGCTATTTTTCTGAATCAGGCTGGCCGCCTTCTCCTTCCCGACCCCGGTGTCCCCGGTGATCATGACGTTGCAGTCGTATTTAGAAACACTGAGCATCTCTTCCAGGGCCTGGACCATCACCCGGCTTTCGCAGACGAACTCCTCCGCCAGCGCCTGGCGGAAGCCCGTCTGCTGTAAAATCCGCTCTTCCCGGCTAAGGGGGTAGTTCAGATCTTCCACCGGTTCCGCCCCCAGCGGGATGGCCCACTCCAGATGGGGCGCCAGCTCCCGGACCATCTGGATGTCAAATTCATCGTAGGCCTCCGTATACCCCTCTGCACAGATGATGTTTAACTGCCTGGAGGTGGATTCGGTGATATACAGGGCAATATTATAATTGTTGATAAAGTTGGCGAAAATCACCGTTCCCCCCGATCGGGTCGCCAGCACGTTGACCGTCTCGGCGCCGGGAATGTCGGCACAGTTCACCGACAGGTCGAAGCCTCCCTCTGCGTTCAACTGCCGGATGCAATCCACCGGCTTCAAAATATCGACGTGATGGATCTGGTCGAATACCTCCTTCATCAGGGCCTCAAAGGACCTGCCCCGGATGGCGATATCGGTTTTTGAATCGAGCAGACAGTGGATCTCCGCTTCCCCTCCCGCCATTTTCCTGGCGGCATATCCGAACAGCAGGTTCATCATCATGTTGTTTCCCACCACCAGGATATTCTTTTTCCCCACCGCTTCCCGACCGACCCGGTACAGGGTGCCTGATTCGTTGAGAGCAAAGAGCAGCAAATCCACCGGCAGACCTGCCGGCCGGCGGATCAGCGGGATTTTTCCAAAGGCGATGGCGTAGCCTTCGGCCTCCACCTGCGTATATGCCCGATAAATCTCTCCTACCGCCGCAAGGGACAGGGGAATCCCCGACAGCGATGCATTGCAGAGGATTTCATCCCCCACCTTCAGATTTTTTTCATTGGGGTATTCGCTGCCGATCTCCTCCACCACGCCGTAAAGCATGCCTCCGGTGTTTGTGACCGGATTGTGGAGCTTTCCCCGCTGCAGCGTGATGTCCAGGATTTTCCGGCGCATTTTTTCTTCATCGTTGCTGCATTCCAGACTGATCTGCTTAAAGCTGGTAGCCTCTAGGTGGATCCGCCTGACGCTGATCCGGATCTCACCCGGCTCAATGTCCCGGCGATTATCCAGCCGCCATGCCGACGGCGGCAGCACCGCCTTTGGCTCCATCACCCGATTGATCCCGTATTCCTCCAGCATGATCTCTCCCTTTTCCGCGGCTATTCCTTTCAGAAGGAAATGGGGCGAACCGGTTTCGGTTCGCTGCCCCTCCGCCTTCAGCATAAACCATTGGCATAGGATTTGCAATTATAAATTATGTGTTTTATGTGTTCACGGCGACCTCCCCCCGCGCTCCTCCGCCCTTGAGCAACGGACAGGGTGATGCTGCCCGCAGGGAAAACGGCCGCAGGTTCGCCGTCCCGGCATCGTAAGATAGAAGCAAAGGAAAAAAGAATCAGAAAGCAAAAGGAGAACCGATTTCATGGAAAAAATCACTTCAACGATTCGATTGCGAATGTCCCACAAGGATGCTCACTATGGCGGAAGCCTGGTGGACGGCGCCCACATGGTCCACCTGTTCGGGGATGTGGCCACCGAGCTGCTGATCAAGTGCGATGGAGACGAGGGGCTCTTCCTCCGCTATGAGGAGGTGGAGTTCCTGTCGCCCGTCTATGCCGGCGACTATATCGAGGCTTACGGAGAAATAACAAAGGTGGGAAATACCTCTCGCACCATGTCTTTTGAGGCTCGCAAGGTGATTTCCGCGCGGCCGGATATCAGCCCTTCCGCCGCCGATTCTCTGGAAGAGCCCATTGTGGTCTGCCGGGCCAGGGGCATCTGCGTGACTCCCCGGGAAGCGCAGCGGAAATAGGAGTAGCGGAAGCAGAAGAAAGAGCACAGCTCCTCTTTAGAGACCATGAACGCCGTGTCTTCCCTCGCAAGGGAAGACACGGCGTTTCTTCGCCTCGGTGTCCGGGCCTCTGCGCTACAGACTCTTCAGCGCTTCCACCTCGCGCGGGGTCAGCTTTCGGTAGTGGCCCTCCTTCAAATGTCCCAGCCGCAGATCGCCGATGGCGACCCGTTCCAGCTCCACCACCCTGGTCCCCACTGCAGCAAACATTTTCCGAACCTGCCGGTTCCGGCCTTCAAAGATCTGGATTTCTACCAGCGCTGAACGCTCCCCCTGCTTGCTGATCGACACGCGGGCCGGGGCCGTCAGAAAGCCTCCGATATCCACCCCCCTGGCCAGCCTGCTCACCTTCTCCCCCGATAAAACGCCGGAGATCCGGGCCCGATACGTTTTATACACCCGGTGCTGCGGGTGCATCAGCCGTTGGGAAAGTTCGCCGTCGTTGGTCATCAGCAGCAGGCCAGAGGTATTGAAATCCAGCCGCCCCACCGGGAACAGCCGCTCCTCGATATCCGTCAGAAGGTCGGCGACCGTGGGCCGCCCCTTTTCATCAGCCATGGAAGTAATAAAGCCTTTGGGCTTGTGGAGCATGACGGTCACAAACTTCTTCGCCGCCCTAACGGGTCGGCCGTTGACCTCTACCCGATCTGTCTCCCCCACATCGATCCCCATCTCCCGGACGGTTTCCCCGTTTATTTTTACATTGCCGTTGGCGATCAGTTCGTCCGCTTTCCTTCTGCTGGCCACTCCTGCCCGGGCAAGGTATTTGTTCAGTCTCATCCGCGTCTCGTTCTCCGTTTCCCTCTGTTTACATCGCTCTTCGCTTTTTTGCAAAGCCGCGGTCCGCAGGCCTATTTTACCACAGCGCGGGAAACATTTCCACCGAAACGAAGCGAGCCGGAAGCACATGCCTCCGGCTCGCCCTGGCAAAAGGGGGTACAAAAAGAGAATTACAGGGAATACTCTGTGATAAACCGCGCCAGCAGCGTTGCCACCTCGGCGCGCGTTGCGGTCTTCAGCGGCATAAAGCTATTGCCGCCCACGCCGTTTAACAGTTTCGCTGCGGACATGGCGTCCACCTCCGTCCTTGCCCAGGGCGCAATGTCACCCCGGTCACCGAAATCCACGCTGCCGCCTGCCGCGAGCTTGATTTTTGCAAAGGCTGCATACCTGCTGAGCATCACCGCCATCTCCTGACGGGTAATCGCAGCATCCGGATGGAAGGTAGTCGCACTGGTGCCGGTAACAATATTGTTCTTTACCGCCCACGCCACATAAGCAGCGTACCAGCTTTCCTTGGACACATCCGTAAAATTTGTTTCCTTACTGCCGATATCCGCACCGGCAAGCCGCCCCAGCACGGTAACAAACATCCCACGCGTCATCGCAGCGTCAGGGCTGAATGTCGTCTCACCAGTGCCGGCAAACAAGCCGCGCCCGACGACACGCTCAATGTGCTCTCTGGCCCAGTGCCTTTCAATGTCGGTAAAGACCATTACCTTTTCGGCCACAACAAACGTCCCCAGCTTATCCAGGTCCACCGTGCAGGTCTTCCCTTCCACAAAGCGATTTCCGGGAAGCTCGGTCAGAGCACCGCCATCCAGGCGATAGATCGCCACCCGGTTCACCGCATACCCCTCCGGCACAGGGAATGTCAGCTGGAATGCCCCGGCGGGAGCAATATCCTGCCCGGCCTTTGTCAGGGCTGAAACGGTGTACACCCTGAAGGCCTTTACTTTTCCATCCAGTCCCTTCCTGATGCCGTCATACACGCCGCCGGCGGTCACAGCAGCCACCTTGAGGGATGTGCCATCGGGGAGCACGTCCTTAGCCGAGGTCAGCCGGATACCGGTAACGCTGTCCCTGATGTCCTCTACCAGCCGATTTTCTCCCAGCTCGCCCACAATGGCAAAATGGCCCAGGCTGCTGGTGCGGATGATGTAATATCCGCCTGCCACGGAGCCCTTGAGGACGGTCCTGGTGCCGCCGTCATTGATGCGATAGATCGTCAGCTCCTTCCCATCACTGGGAAAAGAAAGCGTCACAGTGCCTCTGGGAGAAGCTTCCTTCCCGTCCACCAACGCCGCGACCCTGTACAGGCTCCACGTCCCGACGGTGCCCTTCATCGCCTTTGCGGCGTTCTCATACACGCTCCCCGCGGTCAGCTTGCTGACCGATAGCGTGGCCGTTCCGTCCAGGCGCTCAGTATCGGTTTCCAGACAAATGCCCGTAGCCTTATCGCTCAGATAAATCGCCTTGATATCCTGTCCGGTCAGCGAGGATGTGCCGGTGGCGGTCCCTGTGTTGACAGGCAGGATCACGTCGTCGGTCTTCGTTGCCGACCTCCAGGAAAACCGCAAACGAGCTTCCAGCGTTTCGCCTACAGCCGCGTCCATCGGCGTGTCCGGAACATAAAACTGTACGTCAACATAGGTAACCGCTGAAGGGATATCGGGCTGCCCCCCGTCGGGCATATCGAATTCGACCCGCTTGATGTATTCATACGTTTTGCCCGCAGGCCTGGTGGTGATCAAGCCGGTTTCCTTTACTTTTGCATTGCCCCCGACGCACGTAAAACGAATAATGGCAGAATGGTATTGATCCACGTTCACGGGGTTGGTCGCTACCTGTACCTTAGTGATTTTACCCTTCGACACCGTCACCAGTGCCCGCCCGTTATTTTTGAACGCCACATCGCCCATCGATGCCTCGTCGGCAGCCGCTTTCCAGAGATTGATGTCGACATAGTAGTTGCCATCCTCTAAGAAAAACCCGCTTCCACCCGGGATTCCGCCCGAGCCTCCGCCGGCGCTCCCGCCGGCGTCGCCCAGCTGATACTCGTTTGCGCTTAATCCCCACAGCGAGAAGTGATCGGTGCTCCAGCTGGCCAGCCCGCCGCTTACTGCGACAGGCCGTCGCTCGGAAAGCTTCCCATCCTTGATGTGGTAGGCAAACCTGACTTCACTGCTGTCGCATGGCACGGCAATGTCAGCCCCTCCGCCGCTGAAGCTCACCGCCGCGCCAGCATGGTTCGTCAAAGAAATATCGTAAAAAGAAACATACGCTCCCGCTACCCCCTCGGGTCGATCTGATGCCCTGACCGTCAGCGTAGCACGGCCGCCGGCTGCGCTATCGGCAATTCGGGCGACGGCTGCCTGATCAAACCGCACATTGCCCATGCTTGTCTTAACCGTTACATCCCGTCCCGTCAGCGCCCGGGCAACGGGCTCCGGGATCACCACGCTGGCAGCGCGGATGCCGGCAGAGCTGGCGCCTGCAGCGTCGATGACAACAGCGCCCTTCTCCACCTTGATCCCCTCATTGGCATTATTTGTCACCAGGGTGTCTCCGGAAAGCGCGGTAACCGCCGTGTCTTCCTGGATATCGACAGACCCGAGCTTCACGCTTTCAGCTGTCTGCGGCGCGACAGTGACAGCGATGGTTTTTTCCAAAGCGGTGTCGCCGTCTTTAGCGGCCGTCACAGTAACGGTTGCTTCTCCGGCGCCGATGGCAGCGATGGTTGCAGCGCCGTTATCCCCGGGCGTAACCGTCGCAACCCCGTCATCGTCGCTTTTCCAGCTAACAGCGTACCCATCAGCGCCCGCGAGGCTGGCAGCCACGGCCTGGCTCCCGCCTGCGATCAGCGCCACTTCATCGGTGTCGAGAGAAAGCGTCGCTGTCGTATGGATGGCTTTCAGCGTACTCCACTTAAGGTACAGGATCACATTCTGATTCCCCACACCGATATCCGTCATGGCATCTACCGCAACTTGGCAGTAGATCTTATTCTCATCTCCGGTGACACCCATGTACGGCAACGTAATATACGCTGTCCCGGGATTCGGCCCGGAAGCGCCTGCTGTGACCTCGCCGGTGATTTCATTGTAGCTGTAGTAATCGCCATAACCCGCCTCCGTCATATATGCCGGTTGATTCGGATGATTGTTGGCATTGCTTGCCGCCTGCTGCGGTGTGGAGCCGTTATACACCCACAGGTTTGTCATGGCGCCCCAGCAAATCGCGGCATAGAGCGGTCGAAAGCGCACCGCAAGCCGCCCCGTTCCGTCCTGAACCGTCAGCTCGGCGGTCCGGCCGATGGCGCCGTCCGCCATGGAAGTAGCCGTGAATTGGGCATTCCACATCACGATCTCCACTTGGTACGTGCCGTTGGGCAAATTCTTTACGTCGTAGCTCGGAGTCAGGCTGTCCTCCAGCGCCATCATCGCTTCGGTCAGGCTGCGGCTCCGATAGTCAATTTCGTTTTGATTGGCATTCGGGTTGCTTTTTACTGCCACAGCCTCCCTATAGGCCTCGGCAAAGGGGATCCAGAATTCATCGCTGTACGCATGGTCCTCATTGCCAGCCTCGTAGGCGGGAGCGGACGCAGACAGCGTCTGTTCCAATCCCGTGAAATCCTGGTAGCTCAGCTCGATTTCATTATTCTCTCCCTGATAGACCTTCAGGGATTCCTTTGTTGTCAGCGTGTAATACCCAGCAAAGGGCCCGGCGCTTTCCGGCTTTGTGTTAAGCACCATGTCTGCCGGGTATGTAACCGCCGCGCTGTTCAGGATGGGGATAAAGTCCTCATTGTAATGAAAATATCCGCCGGAAACGCTCACCGTCGTTCTGGCAGGGTCTATTCCGGACAATGCCAGTGCACAAGTCCCGCCATGAAGCGCCGCATTTCCTTCTATGGCCACTGAAGACCCGTCAGCAGAGGCCAGCCCGGAGGAAATCATCAGCGCCGAGCCCTCCTGCGACATAAGTCGAGCCTCGCCGCCGACGATATGAGACATCCCCTCATCCTCGGGAAGCCTTACCGCCAGTGCGCTCCCTTTGATCGCAGACAGCGTTCCGCCCGTGATTCTCAGCGCCGCTCCATCAGGAGATTCGGGATCTCCCGAGAAGGAAACGGCATTCCCGCGTCCGGTATCGGGCTCGGAGGCCGTGTCCGCATTCACGATCGCCCCGCCGCTCATACACATGGTGCCTCTCGGGATCTGAACGGTAGCCATGGCGCTGTCGCTCTCCAGCTTTCCGCCCGAAACATTCAGCGTCCCTCGCATCACCACTACCTGCCCTGTCGCGGAGCCGCCCTCAATGGTGGCCGTGCCTCCGGCGTTCACACTCACGGAGACCGATTGCAGCCCTCCCTGAGCAAAAAGATGCCCCTCCTCCAGAACAAATTCCGCATTATAGCCGGGGCTCGCCGATCCTTCAATAGGCTCCGCCACACAGACGGCATAGGCTGCCAGACTGCCCGCAGCGCTAATTCTTCCGTTCTTTTCACGCGACCGGTCCGTTACGGCAAACCGGGTGTTGCCCTTTACCAGAAAGGCCCACGGCGTCTCCATCGCCTGCATCTCTACGGTATGCGTATATACGTGCCCGTTTAGATCCAACGTGCAGCTGCGCGTGATATCACAGGGGACTGTGGACGCGACTTCGCCGTTGAGGGTCAGGACAATTTCCTCCGATCGCGGATCCAAGGCGTTCATAGCATCTACGGCATCGGCGAAGTTCTCACACTGTCGGGTCTGACTGCCATCCAGCCGATATGTCAGGGTCACCTGACCGATTTCCGTTCCGCCGCCCGGCTCGGAGATGACCTCCGTATAGCCGGTATCGGCATTTTCCTGGAGGGCTTTTCCGGGCGCAAGACGATGGCCGCCGCTTCCCATGTGTATCGCGCCAAATACGCCGCCCTTAAACCGTCCTCCGTTCAGCAGCACCTCGCTGTTTTCGGCAAAAAAAGCGCCATAGGACATCATGGCATCGGTTCCTTCAAAGGTTCCGCCGGAAATGGTCCAATTACCGCGATGGATCTCCAGGGCGCCGTACCCGCCGGTAATGACGCCGTCGCTGATGCTGCATATTGCGTTGTTTGCCGGATCTCCCTCTTTTCCGTAGAGGACGGCGACCTTCTCACTGCCCGCCTTAATCCGGCCTCCTGTGACGGAAAGCTCTCCATCCTCCATGCGGACAGCATTGTTATAACGATTCTCAATGACCGCACCGTTTTCGATGCGCACCTGCGCAGTGCCTTCGGCTGCGGTGATGCAGCCATTCGGCGACATCGCCTCCTCTGTGCCTTCCGCGCGGACAGCGCAATCCCGCACAGTAAGCAGCGCCCCGCTCCCGGCACAAAGCTGACCGTCCGCATTCAAGAGAGAAACCGTTCCTTGCCCCTCTATTCGCAATGCACCCGCGATTGACAAGGGCGCAGACAGGTTCAATGCCCGTCCGCTCAAATCCAATGTCATGTCGGGCCCGGCGAAGCAGATCGCCTCCGAGGCAGATGTATCTTCCAGCAACGTGAGCGTTACGGCTTCCTGCACCCCGTTGACGGCCTCCAGCGCGGCTGATAAGTCCGCGTACCTCCGCTGCTCTCCTCCGGCAACGGAAACGGCCACGGCACCTTCTCCGTCCGCGTAGCTCGGCGGCGGAAGCAGCGCCAGCAGGATGACCGCTACCAGTACCGCCGCAATCCTTTTTCGTGACATCTTTCCTGTGTGTGAGCCTATCCTCATTCCTATGAAACCTCCCCGTGAATGCGAAGTAAATGCGAACCCCGCCAAGCCGATATACATGGCGGCTGAAAGCCGCACGCTGCAAGCCATGCGCAAGCGTTCGCCCCGCAAATAGCCTGCAGCGTGCGCGAATCCAAGTTATCGGACGATCCGCAGCGTCCGCTTATCTGGCGGTAAGTACAATATCAGAGCTGATGACGGCAGGCGTCCCGGGGAAATCGGAATGATCGCAGAAATATGCTCCCCAGGGCCAATAAATGGCCACATCATAGGTTGCCCGGAACCGCATGTTATCGGGAAGAGTCTCCATAACGAATTCCATCTCCGCATTGCCTGCCGAATAGGGGTATTGGGTCACGCGCGAAGAAACCGCGCCGGCGACCGTTACCTCTTTAATATAGCCTTTGAAATTCATCCCCAGCTTTCTGACTGTAGCGGGTTTAAGGGGAATAGTCACGGTGTACAGCCCTGTTCCGCTATCATAAATGACTTCAGCCGGGCCGTTGACCGCACCGCCCGCCATGCTTTCCATCGTCGCAGTGCCCGACTTATATACCGTCACATTATACGATGTGGACGTGGTGGCCGCACCAGCGTGCACCGCCATTGCACACATCAGCGCGAGCGCCAGAATTACAGCGCCCAGCCGTTTGATCCCATTGCTTGACTTTGTCATATAAACCTCCCTTTCATCATGATAATCGCACCGGTATGACCGGCAGCCTTGGCCTGTCAATCCGCTTAAAAAGCAGATTCATTCTTTAAAACGCCCCCCGGCCGGGTTTAGCGATATAAAGACATATGCCACACGCATTTCGGGGCAGTCGCTCTCTTCTGCAATAAGTTAGCTTCAACTAACTTATTCTGAAAAAAAATATTGTCGCTCTGCCACTTTCCCCGAAGCAAACAGGAAGTCCTTCCGTCATCCCGGAGCAAACCCCCGCGAAGGCAACGCGCTCCCTGGAGCCGCGGCCATTTTGTTCAACGCATTGGACTATTCCTTCGTGCGATATAATTTTAACGCATGAATTTTATGCTGTCAATATTTTTATTTTTGTTTCATGTAACAGAATATAAAAAGCGGCGCTGTCCCCTTTCCCCAGCTGCTCGATGTTCTTTATCCTTTGCCATCCCCGCGCGCAAGAATCTCATTCCAAAGCTTCAGCTCTGTCTGAAGCAGCTTATGCAGATTTTCCTGACCGCCAAGCCTGTCCGTGATTGCTTTAAGCCTCCGAACAGATTTCGCTCCTCCCAAGGCCTCCACGGATGATGCCAGCAGCTTTATGGCTTCGATGCCGCCCGCGTGCTCAAGCGCTCCCAGATTTTTCTCGATGACCTCTATCCCGCCCTTTTGCTCCATATAGCGCTCTAACGAAAGGCATCGTTCCCGTTCTTTATGGAATGCTTCGATCCCGCCGACGGAAGCCATCAGATCCAGCATGGTCTCCATGCGATCGATCCCGCCGGCTCTGACGACCAGTGAAGCAAGCTTTTCTATGCCCTCCACACCGCCAAGCTGTGTCGCCAGCAGCTGCAGCCTCTCACTGACCGTCTTGCCGGACGGCCCTCCTGCCTCCTGTATTTTTGCATGCTCGGACAGCTTCTGCATGATCTCAGGCGCCGTCGACCCATGACTGACAAACCGAGAAGCCATTTCCACATGTCGCCGGATAATGCTCATGGTATGATCCGTCAAGCCATGCTCCATATGGCAGGCTTCCGCATCTGCCTGGGCTTCAGGGATCCCCAAGCGCAGCAACCACCCCAGAATCGTCTGATGCCGCTCCAAAACCTTTTTTGCCAGCACCTCCCCCTCCGGCGTAAAGGTCAGGGACTGTTTATTGGAACGCCGACCGCTGCGGCGCTCCAGCGGTTGGATGTAGCCCTTTTCAGCGAGCTTTCCAACTGCGGCATACACCGTGGTCAGCTTCATATCCAGCGCTTCCGCAAGATCGCTCACATGTGCGCAGCCCTTTTGCAGATTTAAAAGCAAAATGGTCTTTAAATAGTTTTCTTCCGCCTGCCGCGCGGCATCTGGCCGCATCTTTGCTTTGGGCATGGGCTCCCTCACTCCTAAAAAAGAATTGTTGCGCCGCGCTATCCTGCATGAGCACTGTGTACAGTCTAAACACTGCTGCCCGCTTTGTCAATCGATCCCAGCCCGAGCCCGCTCCGGGCCCGGCTTTCCCATCTGCGAAAAAGTATCCGGGAGAAGCGAAAAGGGCCTGGAGCGCCTGCCGGCACCGAACCTGCGCTCGCTTTAGAGGCGAAGCAGCCCGATATCTCTGCGGTACTGCGCGCCTTCAAAGCCAATGACCCCTACGGCGCGGTATGCCTTTGCCCTGGCTTCTTCGTGGGTGGCCCCCAGCGCCGTCACGCCCAAAACCCGTCCGCCGGCGGTGACAATGCGCCGTTCTCCGTCTTCCATCGCCGATTCCGTTCCCGCGTGAAAGACCAGCACCCCTTCTTCCGGCGCATCCAGGCCGTGAATCGTCCGGTTCTTTTCATATGCCCCCGGGTACCCCTTTGCCGCCATCACAACACAGACAGCCCGCTGCGGAGACCAACGAAGCGCTGTCTGGGACAGCCTGTTTTCCGTAATCGCCAGGAACACCTCCAGCAGATCCGATTCCAGGCGGGGCAAGAGGGATTGGGTCTCCGGGTCGCCGAACCGGTTATTGAATTCGATAACCTTGGGCGCTCCGTCCCGGATCATGAGCCCAATGAAGAGAACGCCGCGAAATCGAAGCCCATCCTTCTGGAAGCCCCTGAGGGTCGGCTCCAGGATTTCCCGGCGGATCCGCTCTGACAGCTCCGGGGTAAAAATCAGGCTGGGAGAATAGGTTCCCATCCCCCCGGTGTTGGGGCCCCGATCCCCGTCGAAAATCCGCTTGTAGTCTTGCGCCGATTCCATGGGCACGATGGTGCTCTCATCTACAAAGCAGAGAACCGAAGCCTCCGTTCCCTCCAGAAACTCTTCCACCACCACCCGGTCACCGGCAGCGCCGAAAATTCGATCCCCCATCATCTCGTCCATGGCGCGCAGGGCCTCTTCGCGATTTTCCGCGATGACGACCCCTTTTCCCGCCGCCAGCCCGTCAGCCTTGATCACCATGGGCCAACCAAAAATCCCCGCATCCTCCTTCAATTGTGACAGGTCGGTATATGCCCTGTACCCGGCAGTGGGGATGCCGTGCCGGGCAAGGAAGGCTTTGGTAAAGGCCTTGCTTGCCTCCAGCCGCGCGCAGCTTCGATTAGGGCCGAAGGCCCGGATACCGGCGGCCTCCAACTCGTCTACCAGGCCCATGGCCAGCGGCGCCTCCGGCCCGACCACCACCAGGTCCACCCGCTGCTCCCTGCAAAATGCCACGATCCCCGGCACATCGTCCGCCGCGATATTGACGCATTCTGCCACCTGGGCGATGCCGGCATTTCCCGGGGCGCACCAAATCTTTGCCGCTCCGGGGCTTTGGGCCAGCTTCCAGCAGATGGCGTGCTCTCTCCCGCCCCCGCCTACCACCAGCAGGTTTATCCCTGCTTTTGGCCGCTGCTGGCCGTCCTCTTCCCGCTGCCGCAGTCCGCCTCCCTGATATGAAGCCTTTATCATTTTTTCTGATTCCTCCTTCATCAGTGCCGGAAGTGACGGATGCCTGTCAACACCATGGCAACGCCCAGCTCATCGGCTTTATCGATGGATCGCTGATCGTTGAGGGAGCCGCCGGGCTGGATAATTGCCGTGATGCCGGCTGCACCGGCCGCCGCCACGCAATCCTCAAAGGGGAAGAAGGCATCGGAAGCCATTACCGCGCCCTTCAGCGGGCCGGTGGCTTGCCGAAGAGCATTTTCCACCGCCCAGATCCGATTCACCTGCCCCGGCCCGATGCCGATGGTTCGATAGCTCCGGGCCAGAACGATGCCGTTGGATTTGATGTGCTTGGCAACCTTCATGGCGAATTGCAGCTGTTCCATCTCCTCCGCCGTGGGCTTCCGCCGGGTCACCACCTGCAAAATCTCCTCCCGGAGCAGCAGCCGATCCCGATCCTGAGCCAGCAGGCCGCTCCCCACCTGCTTCAGATCCCATTCCTCTGCCGGCGCTTTTGCGCCGATCTCCGGCAGCTTCAGCAGACGGATATTAGCCTTCTGTCGCAGGATTTCCAGCGCTTCTTCCGTAAAGTCCGGGGCCAGGACGATCTCCACGAAAATTTTGTGGATGCCCTCCGCCGTCGCCCGATCCACCGGTCGATTGGCGGCAATGATGCCGCCGAAGATAGAAACGGGATCGGCCTCA
>JBGYKY010000060.1:0-9716 GCA_041836105.1 Bacillota bacterium
AGGGCTGCGGGCAAGAATTCTGTGCGATAGTCTTTATTGCATTCGCATCTTCTCAGGAGATGGTAGAGCTTAAGCGCTTCCAGCCGTTTAATGGGTTTCATCTTTTGCCTCCTTGCCTACAGCTACGTGCGCTGTTTTTTGCTGAGGATGCTCCCTCCTGCTTTGGCGGCTGCTAAACTGCTGGAGGTAAAGGTGCCTGTACAGCCCCTGCTTCATCAGCAGTTCCTTCTCCGGCCCGTATTCTACCAGATTTCCCCGATCCAAAACCAAAATAGCATCGGCATGGCGCAGGGTGGAAAGGCGATGGGCAATGATAATGACCGTTCTCCCTCGGCAGATTTGCTTCAGGTTTTGCTGGATGATATTTTCCGATTCGTAGTCTAATGCGGAGGTGGCTTCGTCGAAAATAAGGATCCGAGGATCGGTGAGAAGGGCTCTGGCGATGGCAATCCGTTGCCGCTGTCCTCCAGAAAGGGCGGTTCCTTTTTCTCCTACCGGGGTATCATATCCCTCGGGCATTTCCAGGATGAAATCGTGGGCTCCGGCCATCTGAGCGCACCGGATGATATCCTCCATGGATGCCGTGGGCTTATGGATACAGATATTCTCCTTTACCGAGCCATTAAACAGGTAGTTTTCCTGAAGGACGACACCGATCTGTCGCCGCAGCCAGTGAGGATCTGCCAGTGAGATGTCATGGCCGTCTATGAGGACTTTTCCCGCCTCCGGGATGTATAGCCTTTGTATGATCTTCGAGAGGGTGCTTTTCCCCGAACCGCTCCTTCCGACGATCCCGACCACTTTTCCCGGTTCAATGCTAAAGCTGATCTGTCTCAGAGCTTCCGGCGCGTCCAGCCTGTATCGAAAGGTGACATTTTGAAATTCTATGGCCCCCTTGACGGCGGGCATCCTCACTTTCTGCATGTCGGAATAGGGCTCCGGCTGGGCGTTGAAGATATCGCCCAGCCGTTCGATGGAGACCGCAGTCTGCTGAAATTCCTGCCACAGCTGCACCATCCGGAGGATAGGGCCGCTGACCTGCCCTGACAGCATGCGAAAAGCGATGAGCTGCCCTACGGTAATGCCGCCGCTGAGAACCAAATGCACCCCTGCCCATAAAAGGCAAAGGTCTGTGGCCCGTTGCACAAACTGTCCCAGTGCGCCTGCTGCACCTCCGATGATACTGGTTTTAAAGCTGGCCTCTACATAGCTGGCCACCTTATCCTCCCATCTCCTCTGGGTTTGAGGCTCCAGAGCAAAGCTTTTTATGGTCTGAACACCGGATACGGTTTCGACCAGATAGCTTTGCATGTCTGCTCCGGTATTGAATTTTTTCTCCAGCTGAGCTTTAAACAGGGGAGTGACGATCAGAGAGAGGACAATGAACACGGGAATGGAGGCCAAAACGATCCATGTCAGTCGGGGACTATACAGGAACATGACGATGATGTACACGCATAAAAAAAGAATGTCCAGGACCGTGGACAGGGGAGCTCCGGTGAGGAACCGGCGGATATTTTCTACCTCCCTCACCCGGGCAATGGTGTCTCCTACTCGCCTGGATTCGAAGTAACGGAGAGGCAGACGAAACAGATGATCAAACAGCCGGGCGGAAAGGATCACATCAATGCGGTTGGTGGTATGTGAAAAAACGTAGTTTTTGGAAAGAGAGAGAAAAACTTCAAAGAGAATGACTACCACCATTCCAAACATGACGACCTTCAGGGTGGTAAAGCCCTGATGGACCAGGACCTTGTCGATAATGACCTGTATGGCCAAGGGTGATACCAGACCAATCAACTGAAGAGTGAAGGACGCCAACAGGACGTCGATCAGCGGCTTTTTGTACTTGATGATAGTGGGGATAAACCACTTGAGACCAAATTGAATCTGCCTCAGAGAAATATCCTGGTGCTTACAAAAGACCAACTCGCCTCCATACCGCTCCCGGAGTTTTTCCAGGGAGAACTGCTGGGGCTGCCCCGCCTCCGGATCCAGAATCAGCGCTTTTTCCGCATCCACCTTGGCGAGGAGCAGGTACCCGCCCTGAAGGTCCTTCATCAAGCAGGGGATCGGCTGGCGGCCAAGCTCTTCCCAAGAAATGACCGCCGCCTTCATTTTTAATTTGTGTTTCCTCCCGATGAGAATCATCTCGCCTGCTTCAGGATCCCGACCTGACAGCGCAAAACCGTGATCGATCTGCTCCGGGTCCAATACCACCTGATTCAGCTTTGCCAGCGCAACCAGGCTTTGCAATGACTTTTGTTTCACAGGCACGGTTCACCCTCCCTTGTGTCTCCTTTGGTCAATGCTCGCCAAATGAATATATCATTTTCTCCCGGCGCTGCTCACCCCTGTGTACATGAGCAGTGCCGGTGTCCCCTACTCTCTGATCCCGAACAACGAAGGAACTACTAATACCCCAGCACATAGGGATCGGCAGCGGTGCCTGAGCCACTGAGTACGTAAAGATCGTCGTCGTCCACGGTAATACAGGGCCGGGCGCTGTAGATGCGGTTCTCCGATGCATTACCGATGCTCAGTGTGCCGTTGGTGCTGACTCTGTAGGCACGATTGCCGCCGTATCCGGAGGCGGCGCCCCCCCACCAGAAGTAGTCTCGCTGGAGAATGCTGTTCCGGTACCCGCCATCGGCCAGCTCCTGCAGGGTATCTCCCTCCACCAGGCCGGAGCTCACTACCCAGGGAACCCTGGACAGATGATTCGATCGGAAGCTCCCGGCAGCGGCCTGAGCGCTTCGCCAGCTGACGGGATTGGTGATCCGGTCCCTAGCCAAGAGCTTCTCATCCCCGATCACCTGAAAATCAATCTCGTTGATCCGCACATAATCTCCGACGGCCAACTCCGCAAAGCTCAGCCTTCTCCCCCACTCTGCAAAGGCAATCATGTCCTGGTCGACAATAGTTGCGGACGTAATGGGGTCTCCGCCGGTAGGACCGGTCCTCCATCCCATAAACCACCATCCCGTTCGAGTGGGCGGCGTCGGCAGCATCCCCACAGGAGATCCTGCCTCCAGCGTAATCGACTGAGGATTGGCTTCGGTATCCCCGCCATTTTTATTAAACGTGATCGTCCGCTTGGGCATTTCCGTGCCCACTACCTTCAGCGTTGGGGGTTCCCCCTCACCGGCTTCCAGCAGGAAAAGAATGGTCCCTCGCACATCTCTGGCGTACTGATCTCGTACGGATAGCCGGTACAGCGCAGAAATGGGGCCGGTACCGAAGGCCTCCAGCTTGATCATTTCCGTGCCGTCATACCAGCAGGCGACCCTCCCGTCTCCCTCTCCGCTGATCTTTTGAACGGTAAATTCCAGATTGGTGGCGCCGGTGCCCAGATTCTGATAGGTTCCCTGGTCCGGGACTCCTATCGTGGAGGTTCCCGGCTCAGCGTAAGCCAGATCACGCCCGTAGTTATTGCTGACGATTACCTCCGTATCCGCGACGCCCTTGCGCAGGGAAAGCTGGAGCGGATATTGCAGGGTCCCTTCCATAAGGCCCTCAAAGGCGATGGTTCCCGTCTGACCTGCCAGGATGGATCCCTCGTTGTTGATCCGGCCGACACCCGCTCCCAGCGTCAGGGTAGTCGTGTTAGGGATGGCGATGACCGAGTCGGCATCCCAGCCGCCACCCGATATGCCGGTATCGCTGTGGAGCCGCACCTCCATATGGGCCAGTTCCGTATCCAGCAAATGGACCCCATCCGCAGCGGTCAGATTCAGAACCCCCCGCTTCTCATAGTATCCACGGATTTCTGACTCTTCAACGCTCAGCCTGTTTCTGGCCTGAACGGTAATGCTTTGGTTGGCCTGATTGCCCGTCAGCACAAGCTTGGATTTCTGGATCAGGATATCCCGATTGCCCGGCACGGAAGCGCCCTTCGCCGTATCCAGGCCGATGGAGCCTCTGGCCTCCAGCGTAGCTCCGTGCATCAGAATATTGCCGAAGGGCGCCAGATAAATATTAGCTCCCGATTTCAGCATGGTATAGGGGTTCATGGCGATATGGCCCTGCCCGGTGGTGGTCAGGTTGATGCTTCCGTAGGAGGTGATGATTTTAGCCCCCTGGTTGATGGTCTTTGCCCGGCCGTCGCTTTCAAAAATGGCATCGCCCCGGGCATTCATGGCCACATACTGGTACAGGACAACACTGCCTCCTCTGGCGTTCAGCACCGCATCCATGCTGTTAAGCACCTGCAGGTCGGTAGCCAGGTGGATGCTCTTATCCACATCCCAATCGATTTTCTGGGTACCGGTAGCCAAAATGGGGCCAACCGTCTTCCCCGCCGCCCGGTCGATGCTCATGGGCACATAAAGGGAGCCGTTTTGGGGATCCAGCAAGCGGGCAGGCTCCGCCGGGTCGGGGAAAGGCACGCTGGAATCAAACCCGATGTTAAGCGGCCAGGCAAGGGATTTTTCGACCCGTACATCCGCCGCGTCCTCAAACATAGTATTGGCATCCTTGTCCACCCAGGCGAAGAGCCCGGTCCGCCACTCCTTGCCTAGGATATACACTGCATTGTTGCTTCGGACCTCGTGCCCCCGAATACCGTGGATATCCACCGGCGTGACGGTAAAGATAATATAGCGGTTAGCGTACCGGGACAGGTTATTCAGGCTGTCCGGCACAGTACCCGGCATGGGGATCCTGGTGTAGTCGTCGGGAAACACGGGATCCGGATCTCCCTCCTTGGACACATACCAGCGATACAGGTTGACATACCATTTGGGATCTGTGTTGGGAGCATACTTACCCTTCAATGTGGGGGCGGGCGATTTTTTCAGGTCCGCCAGCTCGTGCTCTGTTTCTCCCGATACCTCGATGGTCACGCCGTCGGCCCGCAGGAGGGTCCGCAGCTCCTTCTGCGCCAGCGTCTGGGATAAAAAGACCAGAAAACTCTTATCCGGCCGGTCAGTGAATTCCGAATGAAGCCGGTAGACGGTCACCTCCCGGCCAAAAACGGTCCGCTTGACCTCCGTGACCCCCGGAATGGCGGCTTCATCCGTTGTGGCAGGTGTCGTCAGTGCCTCCTTCAGGGTGTAGATCGCGTTTTCCACATCTGCCTGGGCAGCAAAAACGCCGGTGGTCAGCTTCTTGGTATTGGCCATCATGTTCAGCTGCAGGGCAAAGACCGGAATCATGGCGGCAGCGATGATTCCAATAATGGCCAGAGAAACGATGATCTCTACCAGGGTAAATCCGGATTTGCGTTTCATACTCCTTCGCTCCCCTCTTAATACGGGCCGTAAATGTGCCAGGTCTCCTTCAGGATGCTGGTGGTGATTTCTTCAAAAACGCTTTCCAGCTCAATGTCGCTGCCGGCTGCGTAGTAGGTCCCCTTGCGCGACTCATAAACGGTGCTGGTGCAGGCCACCTCCGCCATTTCCCGGGCCCGGGTGACGCCGCCGGGAACAGCGGTAAACCCAATCACAAAGGTGCGGATGTCCAAACTGCGGCCTACCACCAGATCCTGGCCAACCTTGTAAACATACCCCACGCTTTTGTTGACGTTTTCATCTGCCTCTCCGCCGGTACCGAAGACATAATTGGAATTGGGCACGTTGCTGCCATCCAGCTTGGGAGTATAGTGATTCTTGCGGGTGGAGGAGGAATAGAAGGTAGGATTGCCGTCAGTCAGCAGGATGATGTAGTTGACGATGTCGTCACCGGAGTGGGTGCGGTTGTACTCCTCGATCCGGTGATATGCTCTCCGCAGACCGTCTCCCGTGTTAGTCCCCCCGGATCCCACCAGTGCTTCGATCTGGGTTTTCAGAACCGGCTTGTCTGATACGGTGCAGGGCACAAAATGCCCGGCCCGGTTGGCATCCATGGCAAAGGGAATAATAGCTACCTGAATGTTTCCCAGGGAAGCAAATTTGTCGATCAGCTTCTTGGCCTCATTTTTCATGATGCTGAGCCGGCTCGGATTCGCCGGAGTAACCGGCTTGCCATCCATACCCCACCGCATGCTCCCCGAATCGTCCAGCACCAGAGCGATCAGCATCGTTACATGCCCGCCGGTGGTCACCTCCTCCGGCTTGGGGGCCTCGTCACTGCGATAGGCGATAGCCACCGCCGGGTTGTCGGGGCTGCCCCCGTCGTCCACAGTCAGCGAATTCATGGCCGTCAGATCCGAGGCGATGGTCAGCCGGTCGTTGGCGGCTCCGTTATTGATTCCCTGCAGGCTGAACCGAAGCAGCTTGCTGTTGGGGACCACCTGACTGAAGGAAAGATTGTAGGAAATGGCGGCATCGGAAGCGATGAGGATCTTGCGGTCGTGGCTGTTGGTTGCCGGGTTCCAGGTGTATTGAACCACCTCCTTGCCGTTTTCCAGCCCCAGATAATTCCATTTAGCCTTCTTCTCCCGCTCAAAGTACTCCTTGGTCAGGGTAAAGGTGACGGAGGCCTGGCGCACCTCGTTGTTGATGATCCGGGAGGCCTGGCGCATGGCAGCCTGAAAGTCATACTCGTATTCGGACTGCTTCTCCATCCGCAGAGAAAAGGTGATGAAGCTGCCCGCCATAAAGATAACAAGGGTCAGCAGGGCCACCACCACCATCAGCTCCACCAGGGTAAAGCCCCGGGCATCCAGCCGGGAAGGGTTCATTTGCCTTCTTCGCTCGTTCATCGCACTCACCTCCTGCGGCGCTATTTGGACCAATACATTTCCGGATGCTTGTCGTAGTGAAGGTAAAACTCCAGGGCAACGGTCCGGGAAACACCATCAATGGTGCCCACGGACCGGATGCGGATACGCCGGTCAAAGCCGGTGCCGGTGCAGCTCACCGTTACCTCCGCCGTCCCCTGATCAAAGCTCAGGGTATCGTTCAGCACCATGGCCCCGTTGTTGAGGAACGAGTTCACCGCTGGTCCCGTCAGCAGGCTGGGCTCGGTGGTCAGCAGAGACTCGTAGGCGGCCTCCACGCCGGAGCGGGCAACATAATAGGCCCGCATGCCTGTTTCCTGTTCCCCGGCCTGCCTGCTGTTGCCTATGGTCGCAGTGATCACCACCCCGATGATCAGCAGGACAAAGAGCATGGCAAACATCACGTAGGCCATGGAGCTCCCCCTGCAGCTCTTTAAGTGTAAATGGATCATTGTCTCGTCCCCGCTGTGCGCTCCTTACCCGGTCAGTTAAACGGATCGCCTTTTCCCTGCGCGTCGGTCAGAGGCGTGGGCACCAGCCCGCCATCCGTGTCGGACAGCTTGGCCAGCCCATAGAAATTGTAGTGCAGGCTGCCGGCCAGGCCCTCTTCTCCATTCGTCAGACTCATAAAATCCACCGTGATGGTCCGTCCGGTGGCCTCCATCATGCTCATCTGGGTCAGCACCTGGCCGTACCCGGCAACACCAAAATCTACCGTCACTCCCCGGCTCATCAGCACGCCTACCGGCAAGGGCGGCTCCGGCGCGGACGCTTCCGGGGGCAGAATCGTCTTGGCCAAGTCTCCCAGCGGATATTCGAGGGGCGCTGCTGCCGTCAATCTTCCGATGGTGGCCAGGTCGGTGGCTGTCAGCTCCTCTACGGTAATGGTGGTCACATCAGGCCCCCCTCGGGTCACAGTACCGGCCAGCAGACTGACGATCCGATCCTCGATCAGGTTGGGAAAAAAGGGTCGTGTTTTCTCGTCAATTTCTTTGATCAGGGTCTCCTGCTCCTCCAGCAAAACGGGTATGGCGGCCCGCTTCACCTCCACCTGGCTCTCCTGCTCCCGCAGGAGCTCCAACTGGACCCTGGCCTCCTGCAGCGCCTTGTACGCAGGTCCCAGGTAAATCATATACACCGCCGCCGTCAGCCCGACGACAGCCAGGATGACGACCGCAACCAATTCCCTTGCGGTTACCTTCATTCTACGTCACCTACCTTTAGCGCTCCCTGCAGCGAGCCTGTGAATCGCTGCCCTTCCTCATCCTTGACCACACCGGTCAGCACGATGCTCTCAAAAAGCCCGCTTTCCTCCAGCCGGACCCGCGTCTGGGCTACCACCTGCCGGGAGGGAGCCGTGATCACGAAGGTCATCCCGCCGTTGGTATACTGCATGGATTCCATTCTGGCGGTCCTGGGCAGGGAAGCGCTGATGATCCCCAGTTTTTTTGTCGTCAGGGTCTGCATTCCCTGATAGCCGGCAATAATTTCCATTACCTGAGTGTCGTACTCCTTGATGGCGTTGAGCCGGGCGGTGGCCGCGTCGTACTCCGCGGTGATTTTCTGCACCTCCTCGGTCATCAGGTAAGCGTTGATCCGCTCCACCTCCATGTTGGTGCGCATCTGACCGAAGAAAACGGCAAAGCAGGCACCGCCAAGAAGAAGAATGTAAATAAGTCCGAGCCGGATGTACCTGTTGCGCCGGTGGGCAGTGCTGCTCTTATCCGTATAAATGGAAAAAAAGTTTAAATCCCTCATGATGGTCATTCACCTCCTACAGTCGGATCATAGCGCCGATGGCGTGGATGCTCCGGAACAAGGATCCGTTGTCCGCCGGGTTGCGGAACTGCACGTTGGAGAGAGAGGCGAGGATCTCACTGTTTTCCATCAGCTTCCTTCTGATCACCTCTTCAATACCCGGGATGCTGCAGGCCTCTCCCGTCAGATACACCTGCTCAATTTTGGCGGCGTCCATCCGCAGGAGGACATACTTGATGACCTTCTGGATCTCCATACACCACTGGTCCATAAAAGACAACGCGTGGCGGGTAACATTGCTGTCGGTGGCGTCCTCCTCCCGGGTGAAGTCGATCTTGTCCAGATAGGAGCCCGCACCGCCGAAATCGTTAAACTTTTCGGCAATGAAGGTATTCATTTCCATCAGTCCCAGGGCTGTATACCGGGACAACTGCACCTCTCCCCGATTGACGGCGTGGAGGACGGTTCCGCTGGTAGAAAAATCCAAAACGGCAAAGGGATCTCCCTCTTTGCCGCGCCCGTTGATGCCGGTGCAAAAGAGCATCAGCTTCTCGATGCAGTTGGCATTGGAATCCATTACGTAGGGGCGAAGCCCCACAGATTTCAAAAGACCATGAAAGCCGTCGACCACCTGACGGTTGACGGCGGTAGCGCGAACCTTGGCAATGCTCTCTTCCTTGCCTACCTGGGTAAACTGGATCACATCCGATTCCGCTGCCGAGAAATTCTGGATCATTTCCGTTCGAACCATGCCGGCCATTTCTGCCGGCTTTCCGGCAGGGATATCGAAATCGCGGACCAGCATATTGCCGATGTCCAGGGTCACGACGGCCTTTTTGCTCCGGATCCTGCTCCCCTTCAGCAGGCTTTGAAGCGACTCCTTTACAACAGCCTCGTCCCGGATCTCACTGTCCGAAAAGGCTCCCCGGGGCAGGCTGGCGGCGGCCGTCCGGGTCACCGTAACCTTGCCCTTGCTGTGCTGGCCCTCGGCAATAATGATCTGCTCCGGTTTAATTTCGATAGATACGACTGTGGACATTGAACTCCTCCTGTTTTTCTTCTGAATGTCTCCTCACTTTTCGATTCCTTCAATGCATAGCTGACCGCAGGTCCCGAACGGCCGCCGGCGCCCGGACGATCGGGGGTCTGGGTCATCTCTCCCAAGCCGGCTCAGGCTCAGGCAATGTTCTGGTAGATCTCCAGCATGGGCAGCATAATGGAAATGATAATGAACCCCACCACCACCGCCATCAGCACGATCATAATGGGTTCTACCATGGCCACCAGGCGGGCCAGG
>JBGYKY010000061.1:0-9427 GCA_041836105.1 Bacillota bacterium
ATCACCACGTACACGGAGCCGGAGCACCTGCCGGAATCGGCGTGCAGCTGCGACTACTGCACCGGCAGGAAATCGTACCGCTACGAGGGCGTGGCCGGATTGCAGCAGGGAGAAAGGCTGTCCTTGGAGCCGCAGGATCTGGAGCGGCACAAAAGGAATCAACAGGAATAGCGGGGAGAGTCGCGTTCATGCGGCCGATGGCTTGCCTTCGGTTGTGCGGCTTTGTCTGTCCGATGCTTGAAGAGGAGCATGCATGGGTTTGCTGGAGCAGCTAAGAAGCCGATACAGGGTGCTTTCCATCGTAGGGATGGCCAAAAATGCCGGAAAAACTACGGTCCTCAACTATCTTTTGGAGGAGGCCATGGATGAGGGGATGCTTTTGGGCGTGACCTCCACCGGCCGGGATGGCGAGACGACGGATTTGGTAACGGGCACAGAAAAGCCCCGGGTTTTTCTGGATGCCGGGACCCTGGTATCCATCCCCGCCAAGCTTTACGATATGGCCGACGCCGGTTTGGAAATCCTCCGGATGACCGGGATCTCCACGGCACTGGGGGAGCTGATGCTCTGCCGGGTAGCGGACAGCGGTTATGCCCAAATCGCCGGACCTGCCAACGTCCGGGCTCATAAACAGCTGTGCGGGGAAATGTTGGCCATGGGTGCGGAGATGGTCCTTATCGACGGCGCCATTGATCGCCGTTCCATCGCATCGCCGGAAACCTCAGACGCCATCCTTCTGGCTACTGGTGCCGTTCTGTCCAGAAGCATGAAGAGGGTGGTGGAGGAAACCGCCTATACGGTTCATCTCTATACCCTTCCGGTGGAAAAAGATCAGGAGGTCCGTCAGCTGGTGACGAGCCGGGAGGACGGAGAACGGATTCTGGCAATTTCCGGAGCGAAGGCCGGCAGAAAGGCCGTTGTTCTCGGCATCCGGACCGGGTTGGGCGCCGGCCGCTGCCTGGATGCAGCCATCGGGGAGGATACGGAGTACCTGTATCTTCCCGGTGCGCTAACTAAAAATGTTCTCGCTGATATCCATCCCCATAAGCTGCGGCAGATTATACTTCTGACAAAGGATCCCACGCGGATTTTTTTGGATAGCGTGAGCTGGCAGCAGCTGGTGCAAAAAGGCTTGAGGGTTCGGGTTCTGGCGGACATTCGGGTGGCCGCGGTTACGGTAAATCCCTTTGCCCCTCAGGGATATGCTTTCGACAGCGAGCAGCTGACGGAGGCGCTGAGGCGTGCGTTGCCGGGGATGCCGGTGATCGATGTAAAACGCGGATTTTAGGCGACAGTGGCAGACAGTGGTAGGAAGTTCTCAAGGAGAAAGGCTGATGATGAGACTGGCCAATGCCAAAACGAGGCAGGAGGTGGGGCTGGAGTTTGTCCTGCGGGACCTCGGCCTTCGCACCCCCTTCGGTGAAAAGCTGCTCAAGGAGACGACTCCTTTTTTCCCGGGGCAGGAGGAGGCGCTCCGCCGGGAATTCGAAAAGGTCCGTTTGTTCCTGACGATCGTCGACCGGGACAGGAAAAGCCTGACCCCCTTGATCTACCAGCTGATGGAGGTGAAGGACATCTCCTACACCCTTGGGCGGAGTCGGGAAAACGTCCTGTCCATGGTGGAGCTGTTCGAGGTAAAGAGCCTGCTGCTGAAAATGGACGGAATCCGACGGCTGATGGAGGAGCTGATGCCTGCGGCCCCGGAGGTTTTCCGGCTGGAGGATGTCTCCGGGCTGCTGGATATTCTGGATCCCCGGAAGGAACGGGTCAATACCTTTTATATCTACGATGAATTTTCCGCTTGGCTGGGATCCTTGCGGGCAGAAAAGCGGCGGCTGGAGCTGGAGGTGCGCCGAGAGATGAAGCGGCTGAAGCAGGAGCTGGAGAGCCGCACCGGCCTCTCCTTTACTCCCGGGCTTGAGTGCCATGTGCCAAAGAGCAACGCCGCTATGCTGGAGGCCGTCAGGGGGGCGCCGGAGCTGTTTGTCAGCGATCAGGATTACATGACGGTGATCTACGCCATGAAGCCCACGCCTCGGGTGCACGAATTGCGCCGGCAGATGGAGGAGGTCGATGCCCGGCTGGAAGAGCTGGAGCTTCATGTCCGAAAAGAGCTTTCCGAAGAGATCGGACAGTGGCAGGAGCGTCTGCTGCGCAACTGCGGCCGGATCGCTCAGATCGACCTGTCCCTGGCTAAGGCGGTTTACGCGAGGGATCATCGCTGCGTGGAGCCGGAGATTTTGACGGAGCATCGGATCGAGTTCCTGGAAGGGCGGCAGCTGGAGGTGGAAAGCGCGCTTCGGGAAAAGGGCAAGGACTACTGTCCGGTCGGCCTCTCTCTGACGCCGGGAGTTTCCTGTATTACGGGCGCCAATATGGGAGGGAAGACCGTCTGTCTGAAGCTGGCGGGGATGATCGCCATGCTGGCCCACTACGGCTTTTTCGTCCCCTGTCGGGAGGCGAGGATCGGGCTTTCCAGCTTCATTCATATCCTCATCGGCGACAGCCAGTCTCTGCAACGGGGGCTTTCCAGCTTCGGCAGTGAAATGGAGGAGCTGAAGGATATCCTGGATCGCAGCCGGGAGCGAGCCCTCATCCTGATCGATGAGATCGCCGGCGGCACCAATCCTATAGAGGGGGTTGCCCTGACCAGAGCGATTATCGAATACCTGAGCCGCTGTCCGTACATCTGCCTCCTTACCACCCATTTCGACGGGGTGAACCGGACGGCGGGAGGGCAGAACCTGCAGGTGGTGGGGCTGGACAACGCGGATTTCGGCAAGCTGGATCGGGAGCTGCGCTACGCCAGCCGGAAAGACCGAATCGATATTGTGGGGCGGCACATGGACTACAGCCTGCGGCGAGTAGAGGGAGATCGGACCGTCTCCCGGGAGGCCGTCAATATTGCCAAAATGCTGGGCATCTATGACGAAATCATCGATAGTGCCAAGAAATATATGCAGGAGGAACCAGGATGAAAAGCAAACTGAACCTAGATCCTAGGATAATCGACAGCGCCCGGGGCTGTGCCGCCAGAATTGCAGAGAGCATGCAGGAGTTCATCGACCGGCACACCACGGTCAGTACGGAACGGACCATTCTTCGGCTGCTGGGCGTGGACGGCGTAGACGAGGTGGAAACCCCTCTGCCCAACGTGGTGGTGGATCAGCTGAAGGATGCCGGCGTTCTCCCCAGAGGCGCCGCATACTGGGTGGGAAATGCCGTGATTCAGACCGGGCTGAACCCCCAGGAGATCGCTGAGAAAATGTCTGCCGGAGAGCTGGATATCGTCAAGCTGCCTCTGGTTTCCCGGGAAGAGGCGGAGGCCGCCCTGAGCCCGCTGGTGGAGAGGGCCTTAGCGCGGATTCGGGAGCAGACTGGGAAGAGAGAGGATTACATCCGCCGGATCGGAGAGGGGCGAAAGCCATACCTTTACGTAATCGTGGCTACCGGCAACATCTATGAGGATGTGATCCAGGCACAGGCGGCAGCCCGTCAGGGGGCGGACATCATCGCTGTTATTCGAACTACGGCGCAGAGCCTGCTGGATTACGTCCCCTATGGCCCCACTACGGAGGGCTTTGGCGGGACCTATGCCACTCAGGAAAACTTCCGGATTATGCGGAAAGCGCTGGATGAGGTAGGCGAGGAGGTGGGCCGGTATATCCGCCTCTGCAACTATTCCTCCGGGATGTGTATGCCGGAAATTGCGGCCATGGGGGCGATGGAACGGCTGGACGTAATGCTCAACGACGCTCTTTACGGAATCCTTTTCCGTGATATCAATATGCAGCGAACGCTGATAGACCAGTTTTTCTCCCGGGTAATCATCGGCTATTCCGGCATCATTTTCAATTCCGGCGAGGATAACTACCTGACCACGGACGATGCCTATGAAGCGGCCCACACGGTGCTGGCTTCCCAGTTTATCAACGAGCAGTTTGCGGTATTGGCCAACATTAAGGAGGAGCAGATGGGGCTGGGGCACGCCTTTGAAATGGATCCGACCATGGAAAACGGCTTCCTCTATGAATTGGCTCAGGCCGTCATGGCCAGGGAGATATTCCCCAGGGCCAATCTAAAATACATGCCCCCCACCAAGTTTATGACGGGCAACATTTTCCGAGGACACATCCAGGATGCCCTGTTCAACCTGACGGCTGTCTGGTCGGGTCAGTCCCTCCAGCTTCTGGGGATGCTAACGGAGGCCATCCATACCCCGCACATGCAGGATCGCTATCTGTCCATTGAAAATGCGCAGTACATCTTCAACAACGCCAGGGATCTGGGGGAAGAGGTGGAATTCAGAGAAAACGGCATCATCCAGAAGCGGGCGCAGTTCGTGCTGGAGGAAGCCGATAAGCTGCTTCACGCTATCGAGGCGGAAGGTCTCTTCCGCACCATCGAGCAGGGGAAATTCGGCGGCGTGAAGCGAGCCAGGGATGGCGGAAAGGGCCTGGAGGGCGTCTGCCCCCGGGAGGAGCAGTATTTCAATCCCTTTATTTCACTGATGATGGGAGGTGGCCGATGATGGAGGAAAAAATCACAAGCGCACAGGCAGATCTGACGAGGGTGAAGCCCTACGGGGACACCATGAACGACGGGATGGTGGAATTGGCCTTCACCCTACCGGTCCCCTGTGGCGAGGAGGCCGAAGAAGCGGCCAGGCAGCTGTTGAAAAAAATGGGGTTTGAGGAACCCGCAGTGGTCTATTCTAAGGATATGGGCGGCGGCTTCACCTTTTTTACCATGTACGGAAAATGCCGGCACTCGGTAGATTTTACCTCCATCAAGGTCACCAAGGTGGAGGTGGATGTCATGGACCGGCTGGAATGCCAGAAATACATTGAAGACCACATCGGCCGGGAGGTGGTCATTGTAGGCGCCTGCACCGGTACCGACGCTCACACGGTGGGCATTGATGCCATTATGAACATGAAGGGGTTTCACGGGCACTTCGGTCTGGAGCGGTACAAGGGCATCCGGGCCATCAACATGGGGAGCCAGGTGCCCAACGAGGCGCTCATTGCCAGGGCCGTGGAGGAGAAGGCCGACGCCATTCTGGTATCTCAGATCGTGACCCAGAAGGATGTTCACGTGGCCAATATGACCAATCTGGTGGAACTGATGGAGGCAGAGGGGATTCGTGATAAGGTGATCCTGGCCTGCGGCGGACCGAGGATATCCCACGAGCTGGCGCAGGAGCTGGGCTTTGATGCTGGCTTTGGCGCCCATTCCTACGCGGAGGACGTGGCATCCTATGTACTGACGGAGATGGTAAAGCGCAGCAAAGCAGCGCAAAGATAGAAAGGAGAGTCGAATTTGAAGAACAAACTGATGACCGCTGATGAAGCGGTGGCGACCATCAGGGACGGAGACAGCATCATGGTGGGCGGCTTTATGGCCTGCGGGACTCCGGAGATCCTTATTGATGCATTGGTGCGAAAAAACACGAAAAATTTGACCATTATCTGCAATGATGCCGGTGTTCCGGGACGTGGCGTAGGAAAGCTGATTTCCAACGGACAGGTCAAAAAGCTGATTGCCTCCCATGTCGGGCTCAATCCGGAGGTGGCGCAGCGGATGAACACCGACGTGGAAGCCGACAGACTGGAGTGCGTGCTGGTCCCCCAGGGAACCTTAGCGGAACGGGTTCGGGCCGGCGGCGCGGGCCTGGGAGGGATCCTGACTCCCACGGGCGTGGGAACCATTGTGGGAGAAGGCAAGCAGGTTATTCGGGTGCAGGGGCGGGATTACCTGCTGGAAGAGCCTCTGCGGGCAGATTATGCGTTCATTCGGGGAACGATCACCGATACCTTCGGAAACACCACCTACAATGGCACTACCCGAACCTTCAATCCCCTGATGGCTGCGGCGGCAGACCGCGTCATTGTGGGGACCTGTAAAATCGTCGAGGTGGGGGATATCGATCCCAACCATGTGGTAACATCCGGCATCTTTGTGGATGCCATCGTAGGAGGGGAGCAGCCATGGCAGATATAAAGGCATTGATCGCGGCCAGAGTAGCCAAAGAGCTCAAGGACGGCGATGTGGTAAACCTGGGGATCGGGCTGCCTACCATGGTAGCCAGCTATATTCCCGAAGGGGTGGACGTGGTGTTTCAGTCGGAAAACGGGATTATGGGCATGGGTCCGGTGGCGGAGCAGGGGAAAGAGGATGTGGACATCGTCAACGCCGGCGCTCAGTACGTGACAGTCAATCCCGGCGCTATGTTTTTTGACAGTGCAGTCTCGTTCGGCATTATTCGGGGCGGGCACGTGGATGTGACGGTGCTGGGCGCCCTGGAGGTGGATCGGTGCGGGAATCTGTCCAACTGGATCGTACCGGGCAAGCTGGTCCCCGGTATGGGCGGGGCCATGGATCTGGTGGTGGGCGCCAAGAAGGTTATTGTGGCCATGCAGCATACCCAAAAGGGGGCGCATAAGATCCTGGATCGGTGCACGTTGCCGTACACGGCGGTAGGCGTGGTGGACATGATCATCACGGAAATGGGGGTCATGGAGGTAACGGAGGAAGGGATCGTCCTGAAGGAGTATAATACGGACTACACCCTGGAGCAGATCCAGGAGGCCACGGGGGCGGAGCTGATCCTCGCCCCGGATTTAAAACCCATGGAACGGTAGCGGCATATTTCGGACGGGTTCCGCCGTTGCGGGACGGGCCCTGCGGCAGGCTACGGCCGCAGGTGCTTTTCCAGCAGATCCAGATAGACCGGAAGATATTCCCCCTTGGGAAGGATGGTTCTGGCCTGGGCAGCGCTGCCTCCGCCCCTGCCGCCGTAAATGGGCGCGGTTTCCCGAACCAGCTTGCCACAATCCACCCTTTTGCCATCGGAAAAGAAAAACAGGGTCAGGGTTTCCCGATGGATCAGGACCAGCAGTCCCGGAACCTCCTCCGCCAAGGGTCGGCCGATCTGAAGAAGATCGTCCGGCTCCAGGCCGTCGTACTCTCCGATGGTTACGATGCGGCCTTCCGACAGCTGTCCCTCGAGTTCTTTCCGCTTTTCCAAAACTGCGGCCCGGCGGAGGCGGTGGAGTCGCTCTCGAACGGCTCGGTTCCTCTCCTCCTGGGCGCGCAGCTTATCCGGCAGGTCGTCGGCGGAAGCCGAATACTGCCTGTTCAGCAAATCCACCAGCCGGTGCTTCCGGCGATAGTCGTTCAAAGCATTTTCTCCGGCGTCGAAATAGATGCGGAACATTCCCTTGTATCGTTCGGTTTTGTAAATTTTTATCAGCCCGACCTGGCCGGAAACAGCGGGGTGGGTGCCGCAGCAGGCAACACAGTCCGCCGGGTCGTCGGGAGAACCGACGCAGACGATGGTGATGTCTTCGTCCAGAGCCAGCTGCTTGCGCAGGGGCATTTGGGCAGCCTCCTCTCTGCTTTCAAACCGCCGGGTGATGACCGGGAGATTGGCCCACACAGCCCGGTTAGCCAGCAGCTCGGCCTTTTCTGTCAGCTCAGGCGTCAGCTCGGTGGAGGAGGGCTCCTCCTCCAGACTGATGTCGATGGTCATATAATCCTCTCCCATGTGAAATCCCCGATTGACCCCGCCGCAGAGCCGGTAAAAAAATGCCGGAGAGAATGTGCTCCCCGCAGTGGCGCTGCATGTGGAGGAATCGGCGCTCCCAGTCCAGCACACCGGATACCTGGTCGCCTGCGCGAAGGCCGGAGCCTCCGGGCAGCCTGTGAAGGATCAGGCCGCCCTGCTCCCACACTTTATCCACGGGAAACCGATCAAGGGTCCCCCTGTCACAGGGCTGACCGCCCCCTTCGGGGAAAAAGGCGGTTTGGTCCAGGATCAGCAGATCTCCCTCCCCATCTTCCAGGACACGAAGCACTCGGGCGTCGAATGCTCGCTGATACACATCCTGCTGATACAGCTTCACGGTCTTCATTATCGGGGGCCTCCTTTTCTTGCTCGCATTTATTGTAGTACAGGGCGGGGCGCTTGTAAAGCCCGATGAGGCCGGGCGGCGAAGAGCACTGCCGATCCGGCGAAAAGCAAAAATCAGGTGGCGCAGGCAGGGGGTTATGATATATAATGAAAAAAACGTACTAATTTGCTATATTAAAAAAAGCGAAAATATGGGGTTGACAAATTGGATTTTTCCCTTTTTTACGGATCCCCCAAAAATCCGGCATTTCTGAAAGGCGGCCCGGCGGGCAGAGTGGGATCAATAGAAAAATCTGGACGCAAAGGCGCTGGAGAGAGGGGTGTCGGTAAATGGAAGAAAATCTGTGGAAAACACTTGGGATTATTTTTGAAACACCTGTTGACAACGTTGCAAACCATGGGGTGCAGCAGTGGGGAGTTATCCACATGGGATAGTGGATAAAATTGTATGCAATTTTCCGGCAGGGTGTGGAAAATTCATGAAACCCTTAAAAATAAGCAGTTTCCAACCTGTTGAAAAAACGAAGCCACCAGAGAAATATTGGTTAACATAATGATGTGGCAGCGGGATCGGATGGAGGAAATTTAAGGAGGACAAATTAATGCTGAAGGAGAAAAACATTTACAAGGAAGAGCTCCCTGTCAATGTTGTTGTCGCCCACCTGGAGGAATATCCCATCCACTTCCACGACGATATGGAAGTGGTGTACGTGCTGGAGGGAAGCGTGGGGCTGAAAAACGGCTACTACAACTATGTGCTCAAGCAGGGAGACATCTTCATCCTCAATGATCGGGAGATCCACAGCTTCACCAAAACCGACGAGGATAATATGGTGATGATGATGCAGCTGAATCTGGAATACTTCTCCAAATACTACGACAATCTGAAAAACAATTTTTTTGTGACAGATATGCACGATCCGGAGGACGAAAGTCTGGAGATCCTTCGAAGCCTGCTGGCCACCATCATGATGGAGATCCTGCAAAAGGGATATGATTACGAGCATAAGGTGATCGAGATCGTTCACAACGTGATCGCTACCCTGCGGTCGGATTTTCAGTATTTTCTCATGGAAGACGGCCGGTTTATCAATGGGGAGAAAAACAAAGGCAATAAGATCCTGGCCGGGCGCATGAATCGGATCACGGATTATATGTACGAAAACTATACCCGCAAGCTGACCCTTAACGAGATCGCTGAGAGGGAGCATTTGAGCATCTACTATCTGTCTCATGTCATTAAGGAAGCCACCGGCCTGAATTTTCAGGATCTGCTCAGCTTTATCCGGGTGGAGGAATCGGAAAAGCTGCTGCTGGGAACCAGCAAAAAGATTGGGGCCATCTCCGATGAAATGGGCTTTTCGGCAGTGCGATACTACATCAAGCATTTCCGGACCTGGTTCGGCATGCACCCCTTGGAATACCGGAAGCAGTACACCGATCGGGTCAGCAGCCGGGAAACCCATGCCGTGTACACCCGGTGTGAGCCGGAGGAAATCGAGGAGGCTATCC
>JBGYKY010000062.1:0-7311 GCA_041836105.1 Bacillota bacterium
ATGCCCGCAAAAATCAACACTGCGGTGACACTCCACGCCCACAGTCGCTTTATCATCTCTTCCGTCCCCCTCTCTAAGACTGTTTTTTTCGCCGCCGGTTCCGGATCTCCCGGTTTTGATGCCGGCTGCCTTCGACGCCATTCGCGGCTAAAACGGAATCGATGCCGTGCCGACGGTGGTAGCATTTTCATAGGCCATCACCGCCAGCTTAAGCTGCAACAGATTTTGGGAATATTGGAGCCGGGCGGCGTAGGAGCCGGTCTGCGCCTGCTGGACATCGGTCAGAGTGGCCAGCCCCATATCAAACTGGAGCCGGGCCAGCCGATACGCTTCGGCCGCCTTGTCCAGTGAAAGCTTCCCCAAATCCACCTGAGCTTTTGCATTTACCATATCCGAATATTTTGCCCGAACGTCCATCTCGATCGTAGCCGGCATTTCCCGGAAGGTTTTTTGCGCCTCCATCAGCTCCGCCTGTGCCTGCAGGTACTGGGCGGACGATTGAGCGTAATTGTTCCCCGTATTGGTCAGATTCATTTCCCGGTACGCGACCATAAACGCCGCGCCGGTCACCTCGTTTCGATTCGTCCGGGCCTGCCGGATAGCATCCGCCAGAGGGATGCCGGAAATCGGCGCGATTTCCGGGCTGTCGGTCAGCTCCACCTTCTGCATCAGGTTAAAGCCAAAGTAAAGGTTGTAGCTCATGCGAGCCAGAGCTTCCCCGTTTCGGGCCGCATCCAGATCGGCTTTGGCCTGGTTGAACGCCACCTCCGCCCGAAGCACATCCTGCTTGGATACGACGCCCAGGCTGTATTTGGATCGGGTGGCCTGAAGAATGGCCTCCTGCACAGCAAAGTTGCTCTCGCTGATGGTTCGAGCCTGAACGGCCTGCTGAAGCTCAAAGTAGTTTTTCACCACCGCCGCATTCAGGGCATTGATCTCCGCCTGGTAATTGTTTTCCGACTGAGCCTGCGCAAAATCCGCCATCAGGCGGGTCATGGCCTTCTCCGTTTTAGAGCTGGTCATCAGGCCGCCGAAAACCGGATCCACATAGGACGCGTTCGCCTTCCGATACAACTGATAGTAGCTTTCCGTTTTGGCTTTGCTGGCCGCCAGATTGAGCTTTGCCACCTGAATGCCGGAGCTGCTGGTCATTACCAGCTCCCTGGCCTGAGCCAGGGACATTTTCTTTTCCTCCCCCCCGGAATACCATCCCGTTGCCCAGATCCAGATCCGTCGCCCGAACCGCCTGATCAAGAGCGGGGCCGGAGGGCTCTGTTTCGGCCGCCGCCCCGGTCGCGGCAGCCGCGGTCATTTCCGCGCTGACAGCAACGGTTCCCCGGAGAGCTGCCGCCGCGGTCGCCCCGATAGCCGCAGCAGCCCCGGCGCTCACCGTTCCGGTGCCTCCGTAGACCGGGATCGAGGCGGAGAGCATACCTGCCAATATCCATGCCGCAATCGCTTGCGTTCTCATCACCTTCACCTTCTTTCTAACCTGTCAGGTCAAGCTTAAGTTTACCTGAAATGCCGGAAACCGTCAATAGTCTTGCCCCGCTGAAGGCGATCCGTCGGGGCAGCAAAGGGATCGTATCTGCGGGCTGATGCCTTCGGAATGTGGGGCGCCGATCGCCTCTCCGGAGCAATATTCCCCCTTGGGAGCTACCACACCCGATGGAGCCTTCGGGCAGATTCCCGGTCGTCCAGCACGATCTCCCGTATGTCTTCCGTCTGCTCCCCCTCATACCTGGCCGTGAACCGGACTTTCAACGGCAACGGCAACCGCGCCGCGCTGCCGAACCGCTTCAGCATGTCTTCCTCCCACAGCCGTCCCCGATAAAGGGTCTCCGAAGCGTCCGGAGCGGCTGTCGCGCCGGACGTCCTTTGGGCGTTTTGGGAGGCCGAATCAGGACGTGCGCTTTGAGCATCGGGCACACTCTCCTCCTGCTTCTGCAATATCCGACGATAAACCGGCTTTCCCAGAGAATCGACGATCCCTACAATTTCCGCCGTTACCTGTCGGGGCTCGCCCCGAACCAGCGCCCTCAGCTCCAGCGCCTCTCCCGGCCAGAAGACTTCCGGCCCTCGCGGCGCTTCCGGATCGCCAAGAGGCGGCCTCTGGGCGTTGAAGGCCAGCCTCTTCCGATTCCATTCCGGCGTGTGATGTACTTCTCCCCGGATGCCAGTCTCCTGCCGGATGTCAAAGCGATAATCGCCCAGCCCGACCCCGTGCTCATCCGAAACCCGGCACACTACCCGATAAATGCCGGGAGCTGCCTTCCCGACAATGCCGGTTGTGACCGGCGGGTAAGCGCCATCCCCATGAAGGATCCCTTCCTTTTTGTGAGAGAAAATCAGCCGGCCGTTGTGGAAAATTTCGGTCACCAGGGTCAGCGGGTCCTTCTCCCTATCGTCCACCCGTATTTTCAGGTCAAAGGCATCTCCCACTTTTAAATTGCCTCTCCCGTAGCTCCGCTCATTCTTTCCTTCCCGCCCTGTTTCAATGGATTCAATCCAGGGCGCTTCGCCCCCTCCCAGGATGTAGAAGGTCATAGTTTCCCGATTGGAAGCCTTGTCATATGCCGGATTTCCCGCGGGGAACCCCTCCGAATCCTGAGGCAGCTCTGCCCGGCGAGTGTTATCCTCCTGCCAGTGAGTAAGGATGTACTTGCCGTCGTGATAAAACCGATGGATGGGATGAGCGAGAACCTTTCCCGAGTCCGGATGCAGCCCGTCGTTCATCGGCTCGTGATCATAGCGCCAAAACTCCCGTCGGCTAGGGTCGCCTTCGTAATCCCGGTAGAGAATCTGCTGCAGCACCGCCTCACCCTTCCGGTAGACCATTTCCGGTTCCGGAGACACCTCTACCCGGCGCACGCCAATGGGGATCTCCCCCGGTCTCTCCGGGATGCTCCAACCCTCCTCCACGGCCTCCCGTCCATTGTCAAGCGCGCTCCCATAAAGCGGCAGCCTTTCACCTCCCTCCTGCTTCCCACGCAGCTCTGTCAGACGGAAATGGCGATATAGCGTCCTCCCCCCTTTCGGCCCGTCCGTCCCTGCCGGAAGCACGACCTCGAGCTCCGGGGCGTCTGAGGCTTCCCGGGCCGCCGGCAGATGGCGGGCCTGATGCCATTGGTATCCCCACTGAGGAAAAGGCAGGAACCGAAATAGATAAAGCGGCTGCTTCCATCGATGCAGGTCTATGGACGGCGCTCCTGCCAGTCCGAAAACCGCGTTTGCCGGAATGGTGTTTTCCAGCGTCACCGCCCGAATATTTCGGATTTCAACCCGCCCCATAGCGCCGTTCGCGCCCCGCTCCAGGGCATAGCTCCGGGAAAAAGCGCCCCCTGCCGGAATCAGATACGTGGTATCATCCAGCTTTCGGGCCCCGCCTCTCCACCGGGTGGTAGCAGGCATCCACGGATGATGCAGCTGCTCTTCAAAGGAAAGGACGAGATGACGGTCCGGCGGCGCCTCTGCGCCGAAGCTGCCGATCGCCCGCTTGCCCCATTCCGAGGCCAGAATGGCGCCAGCGGCGGCCTCTGCCTGAGGGCCAGACCCTTCTGGTCTGTACTGCCAGGGGATATCGCTTGTCCGGAATCGCAGGAATGCTCCCAGCTCCGGTTTGCCACCTGGAAAGCTTTCCCGAACCTCTCCCTGTCCGGTCGTTTTATCCATGCGCATCATAAAAATTTTAGGCGTCCTCCATTCACCCACGACTCTGGTCCACCCCTTTTCCCGGCCCTGCATCGGCTCCTGCCTCCATCGGAGGCTGCCGCCGGCTTCCTCCGCCAAATAGGCGGTGCGAAGCTCCCGGATGCCGATGAATCCGTAATTCCCCTGCCGTATTTCGCCACAAAAAGTCAGTCTGTGGCGTCCGGCATCCAGAAAAATCGTCCGCATTCCTGACCCGGAGCTTTCACCCTCCTCCACTGTCTTTCCGTCTGCCAGGATGCTCCAGCAGCCGCTGGTGAACCCGTCAAAAAAGGTGTTCAGGTCGAAAGAGGTGTAGCCCGCTTCCTCCATGGCCATCTCCACTGAAAAGGCATACTTTTTTTCGGCCCTTCCGTCGCCAAAACAGCCTGCTCCATATCCGTTTTGTTTGGGAAGAGACCCTCCGCCGGAAAGGGAATAGAACGGCAGCCGATCCCAGCGCTGCGCAGCAGAACCCGATCGACCGTTCCCCACAGCCAGATCGGCCAGAATGTCCGGATCGGTCAGATCCAGGTATGCCGCCGTTTCCTCATAAAGGGCGTCTCCCCCTTCGCCTGCGCCGGGCGGCGGCCCCTCCGGTCGTTTCAGAGCAATGGCCGGCAGGCTTCCCGACTCCGTCCAACCCTGGTAATCGAAGCCATACCTCCTTCCCGGCGTCAGCGGGCGAAGCAGCCGCAGTCCTTCCCCCGACTGCACCTCGGCCCCACGCTGATTGCTTTCCCGCTCCAGCAGCTGCGCGCAGATCCGATCAGCCAGCTCCTCCAGCTGCACGGGGTCCGGCTCCGGATCCCGAAAAAGAAGCGTAGCGACGTCCCCTCCCCCTTCCTCGGGCCGGCTGCGCCTTGCATACATGGCTTCCACCGCCGCGCCGGCCTGCTCTGCCGTAAGAGGCCGCTTGAACAGGCTGAATCGACTTTCCGGATCCAGCCACCTGTCGTAAAAGGAACGCGAAAAGGCAAAAAAACGGTTTTCTCCTGCAATTTCGTCTCTGCTGTCCCAGGGGCCCGCCGATTCCTCCCGATGATATCCTGGCAAGCGGAAAGCCAGCTGATCCCCATTCCGCGGCCCTCCCCAGTCGGCATCCTGGAGCGCGCCGCCCCGAAAGAGGTGGATTTTCCCCTCCTTTTCGTGGACTCTGGCGTAGGAGACAGGGCTAAAATTGTAGTCGTTGGTCTGTCTGGCGCTGTCGGACCGGAGGATCAGCTCCGCTCCGTTCTCCCTTTCGCTGATTTCAAAGATCTTCAGATTCCAGGCAACGCGGGGCGGCCTTCGGTTTTCGTCCTGATAATAGCTCAGGTATATCTGATCCCCCCGCCCGATACTGTTTTGAATAAAGCCGGCCGAAAGGCCCTGCAGCTCGCAGCCGCTCCAGGAAACGGAAGCAGGCACCGGCAGGCGCTCCACTTCCCCGGTTCGGCTGTCCGCCAGCCAAAACTCCGCTTTTTGTATCGTGCCAGCTTGGCCGTTTTTATAAGTCCGAAAAAACAGCACCCGACCGAAGGCATCCATATCTGCCGTACGAAGCGCGGAGCGCGCTCCTCCGCGCCAATCGTCGTGCTCTACCGGAATATCCGGCAGCCTCGTCACAAAGCTCATTCCCGTCTCCGGATCCAGCTGTTCCAACGTGAATTCCGGGCCGACGGAGCCTTCCTTCTCATAAACGATGGTGCTGATGCGCCCCTCGATCATCCGCGTCAGGCTCCCGCCCCGTGCCACCTGTTCCAGACTTCGGCGTTCGGGGGAATATCGGTACACTCCCGTATCATCCGCCGTAAAGATTTCTCCCCTGCTGTTGAGAAAAATAGCCTCCTTCAGTGAAACCGGCAAAACTCCCGCTTCGGCGCCCGTATCCCGATCCAACAGCACCGTTTTCGCTTCTCCCAAATGAACGATATACACGTACCGTTCCCGATCATCCAGCCGGATCCGAAATCTGCCGGCTGCGTGAATCGTATACGTCCAGGATGGCGCCGCTCCGCTGACGGAATCGGCGCAGAGGGTATGACTCCCATCGCAGACCTGCCCGTAATACTGGGCGGATATGCTGTCGGACTCCACGGTAAAGGCGTACTCGGAATCACAAAGAGCCCCGGCATCCTTGCAGGCAGACGGGCACCAGATGGCTGGATTCCAGGTTTTGTGAAACACCGGGCGGAAGCTCCCTTCGTCCTCCGGCGCCCGCCGAAGAATCCGAAATTCTGCATCCACACCCTTTTCCATCAGGATCCCCCGGATGCGGTTGATCATCCGCTCCAGCCTCCTGGCCTTCTCCGGGACGGCCGTCAGGATCACATCAGCGGCATATCCCCGAATGGCTTTCAGCGAAACCGTCGGCGCTATGTTTAGGACATCGCTCTCGCCGAAAATCTGAGCGGTCAACCGATCCTCCGGGGCAACAAACTCTTCCAGCGTCGGCTCGATCCAGCGGTCCCGGACCTCCAGCCTCACCTGAAAGGGGCCCACCCCATCCCGAAGGAACTCCACCTCCTGCAGGCCCCCGAAGGTTTGATCCCGGAAGCCGGGAAGCTGCCCGTTGGAAAGGCCATCTACGCTCCAGACCCGGTCCAGCTGGTCTCCGTCAGTAACGGTACCGTCCCGAACCTGTATTCTGGCGCGATTGCTCGCTTCTTCTCTGAAAAAAGCGTCCTGTAAAAGCAGTGCCGGTTCCGGAGGCCGGTCCGGTGCCACAAAAAAAAGCTTCTCTGCCTGGGCGGTATCGCCCTTTTGATCCCGGACAAAAATCCGGTATCGGTAGGCCCCTTCAGCTTCCCCCGTTTCTTTCCAGCTTGGAGCCTTGGTGAGAAACTCCAGCCGCAGAGTCGTCCACAGCGGATCCCGATCCGGTCCGCCGGCTCCTCCCGTCACGCCCAGCGCCCTGCATTTAATCCGATCGGTTTCGCCGCTGTGGGCATTTTGGTTGAGCACCAGGGTTTCACCTCGCTCCAGATCCGTCAGTTCTATCCTGTATTCCGTCAGCGGGTAGGCCGGATGGGTGGCAATAGCGGCCGTCAGGATCTGCTTGCGATTTTGCTTCTGGACTCCGCCCAGCTGGTCCAGGATGGTCGGCGTTCCGTGTACCGTAATCGGCTTTTCATCCCACAGCCTGATGCCGTTTTTTAATTCCACCTCAAGGCGCACATTATAGCTTCCCCGCCGTGGAAAAGTGATATCCGCCTCGGTTTTTCCCCGCTGCTTTACCGAAGCACCGGGCGCTCCGGGCCGGAAAAGATTGCTGCCCAGCCCCTCTTCATAGGCTCTTTTTGCTGTGTATACGGACCCGTCCACCAGAAAACGACTTTCATCCACGGCCCAGGCCGGGTGCCCCTCATAGGTTTCCTCCTGGAGGTTCAGCGCCGCTTCTCCATCAATTTGCTGGCTGTCAACGATCTCAATGCTTCGAATCACAGAATCCCGGGCTCCGGTCACCGCGGTTATCGTAAGCCGGTATTCAATCCGGCCCGGCTCCTCTGCCCGATCCGTGAGGCTGCCGCCGGTGTGACGGCCCGGCCCGATGCCGGGCCAGACGGCCACGGTTTCCCACTCTGCGCCCGCCGCAGCATTCCGTCTATCCAGCACTGCTCTTTCGATCACCACATTATCGCC
>JBGYKY010000063.1:0-3322 GCA_041836105.1 Bacillota bacterium
GAAAATGACCAGAGCCACGGCAATCCAGCCCCGTCCGCCCACCACATCTACCTGCCAGATGGGCACGGTAACCAGGGACAGATAGGCGCCGCCCAATCCGCAGAGAGCGCCACCCAGGATCAGGTGCGCATACCTGTAGAGGCCCACATTGATGCCGGAAGCGTCCGCCGCTCCGGCATTTTCGCCTGTCGCGCGCATATTGAGCCCGACCCGGGTACGGTACAGATAGACCGCCGCCAGGGCCACCACAAGGTACCCCAGATATACGAAGACATCCTGGCGAAAGAGCACCGGCCCCAACAGGGGGATTTCCGACAGGCCGGGGAGAGCCACTTTGGCAAAGCTGGCCCGAAGCTCGGCGGGAATCACCGCCCCTACCATATCCTGGCCCACAAACCGGGAGAATCCGGTGCCGAAGATGGTCAGGGTCAATCCCGTTACAACCTGATTGGCCCGCAGGGTCACGGTGAGAACGGCAAAGACCAGAGCGCCGCCAGCCCCTGCCAGAGCCGCGCCTCCCAGGGCCAGCACGGGATGGCCGGTGGCCAGTCCTACCATAAATCCGATGCAGGCACCCATCAGCATCATCCCCTCTACGCCCAGGTTGATGCTGCCTGATTTTTCCGCCATCAGTTCTCCCACGGTAGCAAAAAGCAGCGGCGTTCCCGCAACAATGGCTGCTGCCAGAAAGGCTTCCATCAAGCCACCTCCTTTTCCTGCGATGCTTTTTTACGGACCAGCCCGGGAAAGCTCACCTTATATTGAATAAAGAAATCGCTTCCCAGAACGAAGAACAACACGCTGCCCTGAACCAGGCTGGCCACGGATTCCGGCACGTTCATGGCGATCTGTAAATAAGCGCCCCCTTGGATCAGCATGGCGAAGAGGATACAGACCACCAGCACGGCAATGGCATTGAGCCGCGCCAGCCAGGCAGTGATAATGGCGGTGAAGCCATAGCCGGCAGAAATGCCCGCCGTCAGAGTCCGCTCAATGGCCGAAGCCTGGATCATGCCCGTCAGCCCGCAGAGGCCGCCGGAAATCAGCATGGCCGTAATGATGATGGATTTGATGTTCATCCCGGCGTATCGGGCCGTCTCAAGGCTTTCGCCCACCACCGTGATTTCATACCCTTTTTTCGTATGGTTGATAAATACGTACATCAGCGCCACTAGCCCCAGGGCGATCAACCAGCCGATGTGGACGCCCAGGATGGCGGGCAGTACGCCGTTTTCCCCGAACTGGGCGATTTTGGGGAACCCCTGCGCCCCCGGATCCTTCCAGGGCCCGTACTGGAGATATGTCACGAGCTTGATGGCGATGTAGTTCATCATCAGGGTGAAGATAGTTTCATTGGTGCCCATTTTCGCCTTGAAATACGCAGGGATAAAAGCCCAGATCCCGCCGGCCAGCATAGCCGCCAGCACCATGAGGATCAGCAGCACCGGCCGGGGAGTCTCCCCGTAGTTGAGGGCCACGTAGGAGGCGGCCATGGCCCCCATGACGATCTGCCCCTCGGCGCCGATATTCCAGAACTTCATTTTAAAAGCGACCAGGATCCCCAGAGAGGTAATGATCAGCGGCACCGCCTTGATCACGGTCTGCCGGATCCGCAGGGGTGTTCCCAGGGAACCATTGATGATTTCCGCATAAATCTGGATCGGGCTCAGGTCGAAGACGAGCATCACTGCGCCGGCGCAAATCAGCGACAGCAGAACGGCGCCGCCCCGAATGAAAAAGGCTTTGTCTCGCGGCAGATCATCCCGTTTGGTTATCTTGATGCAGTTCATCCCTGGGCCACCTCCCTATCCAGCACACCCCCCGCCATCAGCAGACCGATCTCCTCCTTCGTTACCTGCTCCGGATCTACGATGCCCGTCAGCCTGCCGCCGCAGAGCACGACAATCCTGTCACAGAGATCCATCAGCACGTCAATGTCCTCACCGATAAACAGCACGCCAACGCCCCGGGCCTTCTGCTCGTTGAGGAGATCGTAAATCTTATACGACGCGCCGATATCCAGGCCTCTGACAGCATAGGCGGTGATCAGCACCTTGGGCGCCGCATCGATCTCCCGGCCCAGCAGCACCTTCTGAATGTTGCCGCCGGAAAGCCTCTTCACCGGCGTAGAAATACCGGGGGTCACGATATCCAAACGAGCGACGATCTTGTTAGCCTTTTCCACACAGGGGCCCCGCTTCAGGAAAATCCCCGGCTGGTTCTGGTAATCCTTTAGGATCAGGTTGTGGACAATGTCCATGCTGCCCACCAGCCCCATGCCCAACCGATCCTCGGGAATGAAGCCCATGCGGATGCCCAGCCGGATAATGTCCCGGGGCGTTTTCCCTACCAGATTGTCGCCTTCAAAAAAAATGCGGCCCTTATCGGCACGGATCAATCCGGCAATGGTCTCGCAAAGCTCCTTCTGTCCGGATCCGGCTACGCCGGCAACCCCCAGGATCTCACCGCTGCGCAGGGTGAAGCTGACCTGCTCCAGCGCCGGCTTTTTTTCCCGGTCCAGCACCGACAGGTTGTCCACCTCCAAAAGGGGTCTGGAATTGCCGAACTGCTCCTTCTTAATGGCCAGATCCACCTTCTTCCCCACCATCATCTCGATGAGGCCGGATACCTCCACACCGTCCGTTTTCACCGTGCCGATAGAATTCCCCTTGCGGAGCACCGTGACCCGGTCGCTGATCTCCATGACTTCATTGAGCTTGTGGGTGATAATGACCACCGCGCAGCCCTGCCCCTTCATATTCCGCAGAATCTGAAACAGCCGCTTGATTTCCTGCGGCGTCAGTACGGCCGTCGGCTCATCCAGGATCAGGATCCGGGCTCCCCGGTACAGCACCTTGATGATTTCCAGGGTCTGCTTTTCGCCCACGGACATCTCATACACCTTCTTGTCCGGGTTGATGTCCAGGCCGTATCGGTCGGAGATTTCCCTCACCTTCCGGGAGAGCTCCCTCCCTCTTGTGAAAAAGCGACCCTTTTGCCCGATGACAATATTCTCCTTAGCCGTCAGCACATCCACCAGCTTGAAGTGCTGATGGATCATCCCGATGCCCATCCGGATGGCGTCCTTAGGCGAGGCGAAGCTCACCTCCTTGCCGTAGATCTCTATGACGCCCCCGTCAGGGCTGTAAATGCCGGACAGCATGTTCATCAGCGTACTTTTTCCGGCGCCGTTTTCACCCAGCAGAGCATGGATCTCTCCGCTGAAAACGGAGAGGCTGATATGTTCGTTGGCCTTTACCGCTCCGAAGGCCTTGGAAATATCCTTCATTTCGATGGCAACCGTCTCTTGCATGTTTCCTCC
>JBGYKY010000064.1:0-3877 GCA_041836105.1 Bacillota bacterium
ATCCATACAGCCGCCGATGGTCGATTCGGTCTTCGCCGCCGAATCGGCCTTCGTCCGTGTCCAGCAGCACCCGATAGCCGGCAGCTTCCCGCAGCGGAATTTCCACATCAGTCCAGGATCTCACCGGATGGAAGTTAAAGAGGAAGAGAGCGCCCTTCTTGCGATAGAAAAGCAGCTTTCGCTCCTGATCCACCCAGAGGCATTCCATCCCCGTTCTCCCCATCAGGCGCCGCTCCTTCATGGTTCGGATCATGGCGGCATCAAAGGCGTTCAAATCCCTGTATCGAAGAAGGTCGCTATCGGCCAGGCTCCACTGGCGGCGGGAGTAATGAAAGCTCCAGCCATTGCCCTCCCGAGGGAAGTCGATCCACTCCGGATGCCCGAACTCATTGCCCATAAAGTTCAGATACCCCTCGCTTCCGGCGGACACGGTCGCCAGCCGAAGCACCTTATGAAGGGCTATCGCCCGATCGATAATATGGCTCCGGCTGCTCCGATCCATATGCCAGTACATTTCCTGGTCTGCCATTCGAAACATCAGGGTCTTGTCCCCCACCAATGCCTGGTCGTGGGATTCCGCGTAGGCGATCTGCTTTTCTCCCGGGCGGCAGGTGGACAGCTGATGCCACATATCGAACAGGTTCCAGTCCTCATCCCGCCGTTCCAGGCTTCGGATCCAGAAATCCGGCATGCCCATGGCCAGTCGGTAATCGAAGCCTATGCCCCCCTCCCCGATGGGAAGGCACATACCGGGCATCCCGCTCATGTCCTCGGCGATGGTGATCGCATGGGGCCGCACCTCCCGGACCAGCTCCGTGGCAAGCTGAAGATAAGTGACCGCGTCCACATCCGTATTGGTACCGAAATATTTGTCATAGCTGTCGAAATCAGTCCCCAGACCGTGATCGTGATACAGCATGGAGGTCACCCCGTCAAAACGGAATCCGTCAAAATGATACTCCTCCAGCCAAAACTTCAGGCTGGACAGAAGAAAGTGGAGGACCTCATCCTTGCCGTACTGAAACAGCTTAGAGTCCCACGCCTGATGATGGCCCCGCGGCCCGGGATGAAAAAACTGCTCCTCCGTTCCATCAAAGGCATTGATCCCTTCGGCCCGGTTTTGGACCGCATGGGAGTGGACCAGATCCATCAGTACCCGGATGCCCATGGAGTGAGCCCGGTTGATAAGGGATTTCAGATCCTCCGGAGTCCCGAACCAGGAGGAGGCCGCAAAATAGTTGGATACATGATATCCGAAGGAGGCGTAATAGGGATGCTCCATCACAGCCATCAACTGGAGAACGTTATATCCCAAGGCCCTGATCCGGGGTAGCAGCCTCTCCTCAAATTCCCGGTAGCTTCCTATGCCTTCCTTTTCCTGTGCCATGCCCACATGGGCTTCATAAATGAAGGGGGCCTCCTCTGCCGGGGAGCAATCGCTATCGGTCCATAAAAAGGGCGTTTCCGGCGCCCATATCTGGCCGGCAAAATCGCGGGTAACGGGATCCTGGATGATTTTTCGAATATAGAGCGGAATCCGGTCGCTGCCGATACCCCGGTGAACCACGCAGACCTTCACCCGGGAGCCGTGGGTCAGGGCATCTCTGCCCGGAAGATGGATTTCCCATTGCCCGCCTGCTTTGCGATGAAGGGGATGAGCGGTCCGATCCCAGCCGTTAAAATCCCCGATCAGAAACAGAGCCTCTGCCGCCGGCGCCCACTCCCGGTACACCCATCCGCCTTCCTCCCGATGAAAGCCGAAAAAGTGATGGCCGTTGGCGAAGTCGGACAGCCTCCCGCCTTTCCCCAGCAACCGTCCTCGGGCTTCTTCATAGCGCTTCAGCCTGCCGTCCAGCTCTCCGGCATAGGGCTGCAGCCAGGGATCCCGCTCCAGAATTTTTAACCCTTTCATGGGAACCACCTCTCCTCTCCTTTCCTTCCTGCTTCCTCTTCGGCTCTTCGGCGTCTGCCCGGAGCGTATCCGCTTCCGGCTGCAAAGGCGGCCTGCAGGATCATACCTGCAGGCCGCCCTCCTGTTATCGTACGGACGCTGTGCTCCTGTATCCCGCCCGGTGCGCGTTACTTCAGGATGTCGCCCATCATCGACTCGCCCAAATCCACCACCTTAGCGCCTGCCGGCAGGGTCAGGTCGGGTGTCTTAGTGGTTTCTGCGATCTTGGAATCCATATTCATGGTCATCTTCATAAGCTGAGGGATATCCAAGGTCAGATTCAACTTCGTGTTGTAGGCATCACCGCTCACGCCTACGGCGAAGGAACCGTCGGTGGTGTCGGCGGAGGCCTTCACATCATAGCTCTGCAGCACCTTGTCTCTTGCCTGAATGGTCAGGTCAGCCTTCAGATTGGTATCCTTCAGAAACGCCGCTACATCGTTGGCATCCGCAGCGCCGGAGGGAACGCCCGTTTCCAGGGCCGTTTTGGCAATGGCAGCCAGAACGGACGTCTGATCCAGGCTCAGGGTGTAAGTAGTGGTAGCGCCGGACGTCCGGGTGCGGAACGCCTGATCCCCTACCAGGTTCTTCAGCAGCGCATACCCCGCTTTTATCTCCTGATAGCTGGACACGTCCAGATCGTCCATCATCGCCAGAGAGGACAGGAGCACATCAGAAATGCTTACCTTGCCGTAATCCTGCGTCATCAGGCCTTTCAAATCGACACCCAATGCGTCATAGGTATCGTACAGGTTCATCTTCAGCCAGGTATCCGCAGTGTAAGCGGGATCAAGAGTGGTGAACAGGCCGGAGCTCATGTGCATGTCTCCGCTGGTCCCATTGAGTTTGATCTTCAGGCTGACGTTTTTCAGGGCGTCAAGCATCGGAGCCATTTCGGCTCTTTCCTCCGCGCTCATGGCAGCCAGCATTTTGCTCATATCCAGGTTGTAGTTTACCGTCATATCCGCGTCAGCCTTCTTCTGAACGCCGGTCATGCTGCCGGTCATGCTCATCTCCAGAGCCGGAGCAGTAGCAGCAGTGGGGTCGGCAGCCGTAAAAGAGGCGGCAAAGCTGCCGGTGGTTTCATAGGCCTTGTTCACGTCCAGGCTGGAGGTGAGGAGCAATCCCAAAACGGAAAAATCCTTATCGGCATCGGCAAATATCGCCTGCAGATCCATGATGATCGCGGTTTTTCGGGAAGCATCCCAGCCGACGGTATTGCCCAGCGCTTCCGCCATGAACCGGACAGGGACCAGCGTCCTGCCGGATGCCTGATCAATAAAGGGAGCCACATCCGAGGTAATCCTGGTCGTCTGACCATTTTGAGTAATGTCGATAGCGGTGCTCCCGGCCTTGAAGCTGACCGTTCGATCGGCGCTCTTGGCCGTAATGATCTTGGTCGCCGCATCATAGCTGACCTCAGCTCCCATGGCCTCCAGAACCTGCCGGAAAGGCACCATGGTCCTGCCATCTGCGATCCTGGGCGCTACATCGGTAAACGCAATGTTCGTTCCGTTATATTGTACCTGAATGCCCGGAACCTCGGCTGCTACCGCCGTGGCGGCCGAAGCCAGCACCAGGGTCAGCACCAGCATCAGTGCAATCACCTTTGATCGCGTTTTGTTCATAGATTCGTCCTCCTATCCATTCCTTCTCCATCCAAACACAGCAAACACACAACCGACGGAAGCGCTCCGCCGCCGCCTCTCGGGCAGGGCCGCCGCCACACCTCCATCGCTTTCAGTATACCACAGACCCACACAGACCGCAAATCTCGATTTTTGCGCTCGACGGCATTCCTTCTCTCCGATGGGGCAGCGGCAAAAGGGCGCAGAAGCAGGCAAAATATATGCCGGGAAACAACGATTGTCGCATTCCATTGTTGACAAAAACAGAAATATATCATAGAATGGAACAAATTTGACA
>JBGYKY010000065.1:0-9485 GCA_041836105.1 Bacillota bacterium
AAATCGGGCGGAAAAAATGCCGGGAGCTCCTCCCAGGGCATCCACCACCAGGCCCGAATCGTCGGCAATGGTGGGCGCTCCGCATCGCCGCATAATCTCATATGCCTTTTTATAGGAATTTTCTTCAAAGGTGTCTCCATCCTCCACCACATCAATGTCCGGCACCCCGGCGGCCTCCCGGGACAGAAGCTCCATCCCAAATTCCCCAAGGATGGCTTGAATTTCCTGTATTTTATGCTTATTCTGCGAAGCGGCCACAATCCTCATGGCGAAAACTCCTTTACCTTCTCCCCTTTAGCAAAATCTGTCGGGTATTATATCATATTTCTGCTGGTTCTTCCACAAAAAGTGGTGTAAAATGGCATGGAGATCGGAAGCTCTGTGAAACAGCAGCGAAAGAAAGAGAGAGGTGCGCAGGATCATGAAAACGGTAATTATAGACGGCTACACCACTAATCCGGGAGACCTGAGCTGGGAAGGCTTTGCCGAATTCGGGCCTTATCAGGTCTATGACCGGACCGATGAAAGCCGGGGAGCCCAGCTGCTGCTGGAGCGGATCGAGGATGCCGATGCGGTGGTAGTCAACAAAAACGAAATCACCCGGGACATCATGCGCCGGGCGAAAAAGCTCCACTTCATCTCTCAATGCGCTTCCGGATACGACAACATCGACATAGCGGCCGCCCGGGAGCTGGGCATTGCCGTCACCAACGTGCCGGGCTATTCCACCGATGCGGTGGCCCAGCACACCATCGCCCTGCTCCTGGAGCTCACCAACCATGTGGCCCTGCACAGCCAGTCTGTCCGGGAGGGAGAGTGGTTCCGCGCTCCGGACTTTTGCTTCACCAAAAAGCCCCTGACCCTGCTGGCCGGCAAGGTGCTGGGCATCGTGGGCTTCGGCGCCATCGGGAGGCGGGTAGCCGGTATCGCCGGAGCGTTGGGGATGGAGGTCGTGACCTATCGCAGCGATCCGGCGCGGGCACTGGCTGCCGACGTCGTCTCCCTTCACTGCCCTCTCAATCAGGAAACCCTTCGGTTTATCAACCGGGATACCTTGTCAAGGATGAAGCGGGGCGCCCTGCTGATCAATACGGCCAGAGGCGGCCTTCTGGATGAGGCTGCCGTGGCGGAGGCCCTGACGACCGGCCACCTGGCCGGACTGGCCGCCGACGTGCTGTCCGCCGAACCGCCGCTGCCGGACAACCCGCTGCTGGGACTGCCCAACGTTATTCTGACGCCCCACATCGCCTGGCTCCCCAAGGAAACCCGGGAATATCTGATCCGGATCTGTCTGGACAACCAGCGGAGCTTTCTTGCCGGGGGCCGTCTGAACCGGATCGACTGACCGCAAAACCCCGGCGGCAGGGGCGCACCGCCTGCCGATCCGCTTCGGCCGGCATCTCCTGCAGCCGGGCTGCTGGCAGCGCCTGCGAGCTATCCGCTTACAGACCCAGCCCCACCTCAAAGGCTTTCAAATTCAAATCCACAAAAGCCGGTTTAACGTTGTCCCGGATAATCCTGCTCCAGTCGATCTCCCCCAGCCCCATGGCCCTGACCGTGGCACCCAGCAGGATGATGTTCATGATTTTCCCGTTTCCCAGCCGTTCAGCTTCTTCATTGGCCTGCACCACTTTGGTAGGGGCCGTTTTTTGGATGTCCTCTAAAATCGCGGGGGAATATTCCCGCCATTCCATCAGCACCGGAAGCGGATGGATCTGATAGTCGTTGACGATCACCTGCCCCCCGGGCTTTAAATATTCCAGCCACCGAAGCGCTTCCATTTTCTCAAAGGAGACCAGTACATCGGCTCCTCCCCGTTCAATGACCGGCGAATACACCTTTTGCCCGTATCGGACCTGTGAAGAAACCGCGCCTCCCCGCTGGCTCATGCCGTGGATCTCGCTCATTTTGACATCATAGCCCTGCTCCATCAATCCCAGCGTCAGCAGCTTGCTGGCCAGAATGGTTCCCTGGCCTCCCACGCCCACCAGCAGGATCCCCTTTGTATCTTTTCCGTCCGTCATCCTACCGTTCCTCCTTCTCGATGGCCTGCTTGGGGCAGATCTGGGCGCACACCTGACATCCCACACAGGTGAGGCGATCGATGCTCATGTGCTGCTCCGGCTTGTCAAAAACCAGCGCCGGGCACCCGGAACGCAGACACAGCTTACAGGCAATGCACTTATCCTGATTGACGAAGCACTTGTCCCGGAAGGGGTGGTCAAACTCCTCCAGATCCTCGGGGCTCATGGGCTTCAGCACACAGGGCCATCGGGTAATAATAACCGAGGGCTCGTCCAGGGACAGGGCCCAGTTCAAGGTTTCCCGGACCTTCTTTAAATCATTGGGATCAATCGTCACCACATTCCTGGCTCCCAAAGCGCGGCAGATGGCCTCAATATCCATCGCAGGCGCCGGAGAACGGTCTGCCCGGCGTCCGGATCCCGGGTTGTCCTGATGGCCCGTCATGCCGGTGGTCCGATTATCCAAAATGATATTGACCGTTCGGCTGTTGTTGTACAGCACCTCCATCAGGGAATTGATGCCGGTGTGGAAGAATGTGGAATCGCCCAAAACGGAGACGACCCGCATCTCGCTGCCCATACGGTCAAACGCCTGCTGCGCACCGTGGCCGGCGCTGATGCTGGCCCCCATGCAGATATTGAAATCCATAGCGTTGTAGGGGGGCGCAAAGCCCAGGGTATAGCACCCGATATCCCCGGACACCATGATATTTTTTCGCTTGCCCAGCTCGTAGAACAGGCCTCGATGAGGACATCCCGCGCAGAGCGTGGGCGGCCGGTCCACTACAGCGGAACAGTCCGGCTCCAGCACCGGCCGAGTCTCGCCGAAAACAGCGCTGCGGATCACGTCCGGCGTCATTTCTCCGAATGCCGGGAAGGTATCCTTTCCCCGGCAGTCGAATCCCAGAAGCCGGACCGCTTCTTCGATCAGAGGGTCGTTTTCCTCAATAACGTAAACGGTCTCCACCTCCCGGCAAAAGGCCCGAAGCTTCTCCAGGGGATACGGGTAAGAAAATCCCAGCTTCAGGTAGGAGGCTTGCTCTCCGAACACCTCCTGGGCAAAGGTATACGCCATACCGCTGGAAATAACGCCCACCTTTTTCCCCGGATTTTCTACATAATTGAGGGGGGAAGCGTCCGAAGCCTCCGCCAGTCTTTTCAGCCGGAGCTCCAGATTTGCCCGAAGGCCTCTGGCGTTGGCCGGCACCGTCACATACTTTTTCACGTCCTTCACATACGGCCGAGGCGCCGCTTCCCGCCGGTCTCCACATTCCACAATGCCCTTGGAATGGCAGGTTCTGGTGGTCATCCGCAGGAGGACCGGAGTATCGAATTCTTCACTGATTTCAAAGGCCTGCTTCATCATGTCCCGAGCCTCCTGACTGGTGGATGGCTCCAGCATGGGCATTTTGGCAAACCTGGCGTAATTTCGGTTGTCCTGCTCGTTCTGAGAGGAATGCTGTCCGGGCTCATCAGCGGAAATCAGCACCATGCCTCCGTTGACACCGGTGTAGACAAAGGTAAACAGGGCGTCCGCCGCCACATTGACGCCCACGTGCTTCATGGCGGCCATGCTGCGGGCGCCCGCGATGGAGGCGCCGATCGCCGCCTCCATCGCCACCTTTTCATTAGGGGCCCACTCGGATACGACCTCCGGCCGTTCCGCCATATTTTCAAGGATCTCCGTGCTGGGAGTCCCGGGATAAGCCGAGGCGAACAGCACGCCGGCCTCCCAAGCGCCCTGTACCAGCGCTTCATTTCCCGTCATCAGTTTTTTCATCTTCGCTTTCTCTCCTTCTTTCGGCTCCGTTCCGCCGGCCCTTCTCAATCCCACCAGAAGTACCAGACCGTCGACTGGCGCAGGCTATCCGCCAGGGTGCCCACCGTCCCTTCCTCTTCCCCCTGATCCACCACATCGGGGCAGAAGCCGTACTGCTCCTCAGCCAGTGGGAAGGCCGCTTCCTCGGGAACGGGCCGGGGCACGGCAAACTCCAACTCGTCATGGGTCATCACGACAGGCAAAGCCCCGTACCTTTCATACCAGTATCGAGACACCGCCATCAGGGCTTCCGTGCCGGGGCATTCGTTCCAGCCGCCGAAGGGCAGATAGGCAAACACCTGCCACGGATGTGCCACAGGGATATGGGCCAGGATCAGAGGGTTGGTTTTCCGGGTCTGATAGTTCCAATATCCGCTGAATCGATCCCGCCGAAGGCCGCCCTCCACGGCGCCCAGCACCTCCTTCTCCCAGTCCAATTCGTCATCCAAAGCCTCCTCCCGGCGTTCCTCCAGCATCTCCTCCAAAATGGCTTCTCCGCCTTGGACGGGCAGGGAAAGCAGGCGCTCCCGATATTCCATGACCGCCTGGGGGTTAAAGGCATAGCCCTCGGCTCCGCCGCTTTCTTGATCCGAGTTGAGGATCAGACATTCCCACAGCGTCTCATCTACCGCCACCAGCACGGGGATCGTCCCTTCCCGCACGCCCAGCCGACGGGCGTATCCCAGCTCCGCCGTGATGGGATCATCGTCCGCCATGGGCGGAAAGTACTGGCATTCGCAGCGGAGGTAGTTCATCATGGCCACGGCCAGGGCGGAGGGGCGCTGGCCTTCCTCCTGCTCCGCCGCTTGCTTCCGCCACAGATCCCAGCGCTTCTGAAGGGTCTCAGCCATCGCCCGGTAATAGGCCTCATCAAAGGGAATAAACAGATACGCCTCTTCCCGAAATTCGTCGGAATGGTACCGCTCCGGCCCGAAATATTTCAGGGCATAGTCGTCGATGTCCCGGGGGAAATCCGGACCGGCCTCCTCACCATAATAGTAATATCGGCTAAAGGCCTCCCCTTCCTCATTGAAGATTTCCCGGAGCAGCTTCCCTTCAAGGCGATCCCGGATAAAAATCCTGAGGTCTGTATGAACGGGATCATCCTTTACCTGGCGGACGGTTTCCCCGTGCTCCAGGGCAAAGCCCTCGCTCATCAGATCGTGCTCCATGCACCAGCGCAGATAGATGGCCATGTGGTTCCAGGCTGTGATCTCTCCCACCGGCAGCTCCTTTTCCCGAATGCTCTCCAGATGCCAACGCCCGTTGTCCATAATTGGGGAACCCGGCTCGGGGTAATCTCCCGCTTCGGTCTGCTCAAAGCCCACCTTCAGGGTCATGCCCGGCAGAGCGACTCCCCTGCTCCGGCGGATGAGGTGCTTGTCATCTGCCGTGGAGCCGATGGTCTCCCCATCCCGGAGGGTGACATCGTATTCCAGCACGTACCCCGCCAGGTTGATCAGAAACTCCCGAACCTCGCCCGGCTCGGCATCGGCCGCCAGGACCTCAAGCTCGTCCTTGCCGAACTTTCTCAGTCCATAGGTATAGCCGTTTATTCCGTCTTCATCCCGATAAAGCCCGAACCACACCAGGTTCAGAAGGGGGATGCCGTCTTCCTTCATGATTTCCGCGAACTCTGCGTAGATGCGGGGTTCAAAGACGGTGCCGCTGGCATAAATCCCGGTAACGGTTTTCTGCCTGCAGCAGCAGGCCAGCACCTTGACAAACAGCTTTCCCCGGTCCATGGTGTCTTCGTCCTGTCCCAGCACAGCCACGATCAGCTGTCCCCGGTGCGCTGCCGCCGTCTCCACAGCTTCCGGCCACATATAGTTGTTTCCTGCGTTCTCCTCCGCTTCCCCGTGGGGAATGGGGGATGCCAGCAGAGAGACGGCGACAGTATAGCCACAGGCGGAGAAGATCAGTGCAGCTCCGCTATCATCGGCCTCGCTGCCGTCTCCGTCTCCCCCATCCTTATTGCCATCGTCGGCTTCCGATATCTCAACGTCCCACTGCTCCCGCAGATCTTTTATCAGCTGCTCCGGATCCCATTCTGCCTCCGACAGGAGGGCAAACCCTACAAAGGGGCCTCCTTCCGCCTCCTCTCCACGCTCATCATTTTCCGAAGGAAGCTCCTCCCGCTCTCCTTCCCGCTCCGCTCGGACCGCCACGGTGCGGCCCTCACCGGGCAGACGGTACATCAGCTTCATGCTGTAATCCAGATATATATGGACGGTCTCCAGGGCTCCCGTCTCTCCGTTTTCCCCGGCGTAGGACGACCAGTCCCCGGCCAAAAGCTTCTTTCGGCCAGCGAGCCAATCAAGCTTCAGCTTGGAAAGTCCGGCTTCGTTCATGTGAAACACCATCAACGCTTCCCCTGCCGGGAAGGGATACCGGAAGCAGCGGCAGGGGCCGTCCTCCTGCAGCTCCTCCGCAGCGGGAGCAAACAGCGCACGGAAGCGGGCCGCTCCCTCCGGGTCCTCCACGATGCAGGAGATGGCGCGCTGCTTCTCGTCGGCGTCCTCGTCCAAACCGGCCTGCAGGTCCCGATCCTGGCTCGGGTCAATCCAGTGGCACATCATCTGCTCCAGCGAAGCCCCTGCCAGGATTTCTTTCTTCAATGTCAGGAATTCGTAATCCTTCGGCTCCAGCCGAAGGCCTTCCTCAACGGCCTGAAATGCGCCGGCCATGTCTCCGAAGTGATTCCGAAGCTTACCGGCCTGAAGTCGAGTCCACGGATAATCCGGCTCCTCCCGGATACCGGCCTCCGCATAACGGAGCGCTTCCTCCAGTCTCCCGCAGTACATCAGTGCCACGGAATATCGGTAGTACCAGACGCCGCAGCCTGCGGCCCGGCTCTCCGCGCCGGACATCCATTGGGCCGCCCTCCAGTAATACTCGTAGTCGTCCAGGTTCAGGCAGGCAAACCCATACCACAGGGACAGCTCCAGATCCTGCCGCGCCTGCTCTTCGGTGAAGCGGCCCGAGCCAATGCCGTTTCTGATGAAGCTTTCGATATGTGCCAGCATCTGCCAGTAGTATCCGCTGCTTTCCTCCACAAAGCTTTCCAGCTTTCGGATATCCGATGGGCTAAGAAGACCTGCTTCCCCGTCCGCGGAAGGCTCCGCCGGTTTCTCGCCGTCCTCTTTTTCTTCATCGTCCGCACCCCTGCTTCGGTCCAGCAGAGCGATGGTTCCAGCGTCCCGGCGGAAGGTATGGAAATTGGCCCAGGGCAGAGTGCTGGCCCGGAAGAAATCCGCCGCTGCTTCCAGCACAGCCCGCAGATCCCAGGCAATGAAATCCAGGTAGCCGCAGGTAAGTCCCGTGGCCCCGCCGATAAAGGTGACCGCTTCTCCCCCGGCCCGATCGCGAACGGCCTCCTCCAGCATCTCCCGAAACGCTAAAATGTCAGCACTCCGGGTTTCTCCTTCAAAGCCGTCCAGCGGATAACAGAAAAAGCCGGGCGCCGCGCCGTTCCGGTGGAACTCGTCCATGATCTCCTCTTCGTTGGCCAGGTATGCCCGGATCAAAGGGACACACCGGGTCACGCCGATGTATACATCCTGTCTCCAGTCGGCGTCGGGATCCCCGACAGGCTCCGGCTCGTATGCCGTATAGCTGTTATCCAGATACGCCTGCGCGTCCAGCGAAAGCTCCAGACCCATCTCTTCAAGCCTGTGAGGAAGCTCCGCCAGGGAGCCGCTCTCTCCGTCTATGGGCTCCTCTGCCACTTGAAAATCATTGATGAGGCTCATGGCCGGGATCTCCCCCAGCACCTGATCCGTCATAGTGGACAGCATCCACCATGCCTGGTTTTCATTCTCCCGAAGCAGGGGCAGCAGCTTTTCGCAGTACAGAGTCAGTCCGATCTGTTTTTCCTTCTGCAGCTCTGCCCGCACCTGCACGTCGACAGCAGAGACCTGCCACTGATCGATTCTCAGCGCAAAGCTTGCAGCCGGCTGACGACCCGCCCAGATGTTCCACCGTTCCCAAAGAGAAGCCGGCGCCTGGCTTTGGAAATAGACGATCTCAAACAGCTTAGCCTTTTCGCCCTCCGGCGTCAGGATCAGCTCGTACTTTTCTCCGTCAAAGCCCATCTCAAAGCTGACGTCCTCTATCGCCAGATTGAGGATCCGGCTGCACTTTTCAATCAGCTCCTGCCCGATGGCATCCCGATCTTTCCGATCGATCAGGCGGCGCAGCCCCTCCTCCTCCTTTTCGAAAGCCGCCCAGGCTTCTGCCCTCCGTTCCCGGAAGCTCTTTGCGAATCGAGGCAGGGTCAGCCGGGCGCGGCAATCCTCTATCAGCTGCATCGTGTCCTCATCCCCGGGCCGGGCGGCAAGCGCCTGCTCGAAATGACGGAGCGCCGGGCCTTCCTGATCCAGATAATAGTGGGCGTAGGCCACCCGGAAATTCCAGAGATGATCCCCCTCGTAATAGGCCTCATGCGGCTTCAACAGGGCCAGCGCCTTCTGAAAAAGCTCCCGATCCTTCGGCTCCGCCAGGTTGTTATAGGCTCTGGCCAGCTCGCTGTCCGTCTCCGGGGTCCTCTGCTCCGGAGAGAGCGCCTCAAGGGCCTCCACGATCTTGCCATACTCCTCCTTTTCGTGCCAGAGCTGGCACTGCTCCAGTAATGTCATCTTTCCTTCTCCTTTGTGCTTATTCCCGTCCCCGCGCCGCACCCAATAAAAAAGCCCGCCTCGCGAAGCCGGAAGGCCTCCGAAGACAAGGCTGAAAGAAGCCGGACAGGGGAGGAGCACCCCACATCGGGCACTCCTCCGCCAGCCGCGTATTCTTCCTGAAAGCGCTCACTGCGCCGGGCGAGGCAGCAAATCCCCGCCGATACGGATCTCTCATGGGTGCGCTCTGCTTGGATCAAGAGTGTCGTCATACACCGCATTATATCACATAAAGCGTACCCTTGGGAAGAGATGAAATGCGCGCCTCCCACCCTCGGAAGGGCGCCGAAGTCACCTTGAGCCCTTTGCTCGCAGCGATTTTGTCTACAGAAGGATCTGATGTGGCGTGAACTCCGCCTCCCCTGCGGACGGTGATCCCGAGGGGCTGTCCGCCGCTGCCGCCGCTGCCGGTGTCCGGGTCTTGTGGTCCCTCAGCTTGAACCGCCCCACCATTCCTTTCAGCAGCTCGGCCTGACTGGCCAGCTCCTGGCTGGAAGCAGCGCTTTCCTCCGCCGTAGCGGAATTGTTCTGTACCACCAGTGAGACCTGTTCGATGCCCTTATTGATCTGGGCGATACCAGAGGCCTGTGCGTTGGAAGCCACGGAGATATCCTCCACCAGAGCAGCTGCCTTCCCGATGCCTTCTACAATCCCCTCCAGAGCAGCGGCTGTTTCGTTGGCAATCCTGGTTCCCGTCTGGACTCTCTGAACCGAGCCTTCGATCAGCTCCGTAGTTTCCCGAGCCGCCGCCGCGCTTCGCGCCGCCAGATTCCTGACCTCCTCTGCTACCACCGCAAAGCCCTTCCCGTGCTGCCCGGCTCTGGCCGCTTCTACGGCCGCATTCAGTGCCAGGATGTTGGCCTGGAATGCAATATCGTCGATTACTCGGATGACACGAGAAATGTTGGCGGACGACTCATTGATTTCGCTCATGGATCCCAGCATGGCCTTCATCTGACGGTTCCC
>JBGYKY010000066.1:0-10267 GCA_041836105.1 Bacillota bacterium
ATTGGGATCTGCCGGGCTTGATCACGCTGGGGGAGTTCGCCGCAGGCCGGAAGAATACCTTTTCTATTGAGCTGCCGGCTCCCGCCGAAGCCGCTCTCACCTGCGAGGTGAGGGACATCCACCTTTCTCCCGTACAGCTACAGCCGGGAGTGAACCATTTGAGCCTGACTACGGAGGAGCTTCGGAGCAACACCATTATATATGGAGAAATTCTGATTCGTACGGCAGTGACCCGTCGGATTTATGTAACCGGGAAGGCCATGAAGGATGCGCCGCTTCGCTCGGAAGCTTCGCCGGCCCGGGAGGGACCGACCGTATCGCTGCCGGTCCAGATGGCGGCGCCCGACGAGGCAGTTGCCCCGGGTGTGGCGGATGAGGATGCCCGCTATGTGATGCGGGGGCAGCGACTTTCCGCCGATGAGCTGCAATCTGAATCCGTAAAGATCGTCTATGAGCACCGGGGCACGGATCAGGCAATGGAAATCGATTGCTACTGCTTCGCTCTTCAGGGGAACGGCCGGGTCGCCCGGGATGAAGATCTGATTTTCTTCGGGAATCCTGAATCTGCCGATCAGTCTGTAAAATCCGTGGTATCGGACGCCGGAACTCTGCTGATGATCCGCCTGGACAGGGTGGCGCCGCAGATCGAGAAGCTGGCGGTATGCTACTCCATCTACGGAGATGCTCCCGAACAAAATTTTTCTATGGTTCTTTCCCCCAGGGTTCGGATCTTTGGCGGAGAGAAGGAGGTCTTTCGCTTTGAGCTGACGGAGCTTTCCCTGGAAAAGACTGTGGTAGCAGTGGAATTTTACCGCTACAAGGGGGAATGGAAGCTGAATTTCGTGGGCGCCGGATATCACAGCGGCTTAAAGCAGCTTTGCGAAGGCTACGGAGTTCATGTGGAGTAGGCCGGGGATTCGGAGAAGCGAAGGAATATAGAGAGCGTATGACAGAAAAAGAGAGAGAGCGGCTTGCCTATCGGGTGGGCGCCCTTCTGTACAACCCGGCCATCAATGTAGGCATGGCCGATAAGATTGCTGACAACTTTTTTCCGGGGTTGACCTCTATGGCGTTTTGTCTGGAGGATTCCATCTGTGACGGGGCCCTGGAAAAAGCCGAAATAGAACTAAAGCGAACCCTGGCGGCCATCCGGGAGAAGGATCTCTCTCCGGATAAGCTGCCCCTGCTTTTCGTGCGGGTACGAACGCCGGAGCACCTGCTTCGGGTTCAGGATCATTTAGGCGACGAAAGGGAGGTTTTGACCGGGTATGTTCTCCCGAAATTCGATCTGTCCAACTGTGATGAGTACGTGGCGGCAATGCAGGATATCAACCGGGGGAGCACCCGGCCCATGTACATGATGCCGACTCTGGAAAGCCGGATGATCGCCCATGTGGAAAAGCGGATCCTGATGCTCCTGTCCATCAAGGAGGCGCTGGACAGTATTCGGGAGTACGTGCTCAATATTCGGGTGGGCGGCAATGATTTCAGCAGCCTGTACGGCCTCCGGCGCAGCGTTTATCAGCACATTTATCAAATCGGCGTCATTCGGGACATCCTGGTGGACATCGTCAACGTTTTTGCAGAGGATTATGTCATGTCCGGGCCGGTGTGGGAATACTTCGGAGAGGATCCCGGAGGGGATTGGGCGCTGGGATTGAAAAAAGAGCTTGAAATGGACCGGCTCAACGGGTTCGTCGGAAAGACGGCGATTCACCCCGCCCAGATCCCGGTTATCCGAGAAAGCATGAAGGTGCTCCAATCGGACTACGACGATGCCGTCAGCACCCTGGACTGGAACTCTTCCACACTGGGAGTAGCAAAAAGCGCAGACGGTACCCGGATGAACGAAGTGAAATGCCATCTGAAATGGGCAAGGAAAATCGCGATGCTGGGAGATATTTACGGAGTCAAGAAGGATACGGAGCAATGATGGGGCACGCTTATACACCCGATAACACCCTGGCGCTGGCAAAGCGGTTAAATAACAGTAAAAGGACCTATCTGCTGGTGAATCCGCTGCAGGCCAAGCATCTGCCCGTCAGCCCCGGGGAATCCCTGGAAATGATGAGCTGCCTGGGCAGGCAGACTGCCCGTCATTATCCGGATGCCCGGCTGGTCATCGGATTTGCGGAAACGGCCACAGCCATCGGTGCCGTGGTGGCCGGCTGTATCCATCGGGACTGCATCTATATCCACACGACGAGAGAGGAAAGCGGCCCGTCCCCCCACTGGATCTGCTTCCATGAAGAGCACAGCCACGCCGTGGAGCAGAAGCTGTGGGGAGAGCGAATGGCGGAGTGGATCGACAGGACGCCTCGGATTATTTTTGTTGACGATGAGATTTCCACGGGGAAAACCCTGATCAATATCGTCGATCAGATGAGACGGCGGTATCCGGCCATGCGGCAAAAAGAAATCGTGGCGGTCTCGGTGATGGATCGCCTTTCGGAGCAGGATATCCGGCGGTTGCGGGAGGCGGGGATCCGCAGTGATTCTCTGGTCAAGCTGCCGGAGAGGGATTTTGCCGATCTGGTGTCCGGCTACCGGGTTTCTGCGGCCCGCCCCATTGAAGGCAGCGCAATCTCCGGAGACTGGCAGACCGTTTCGTTTAATGGACGCTATGAGCATCCCAGACGGGGAGGGGAAATCCATCGGTATGAGCGGCACTGCGAAGCCATGGCCGAGGAAATGTCCGGCCGATTGGCAGAGGCTCTCCCCAGAGAGGCAGAGGTGCTGATCCTGGGGACGGAGGAGTGCATGTACCCGGCGCTTGTTTTGGGCCGGATGCTGGAAGACCGGGGATTGGCCCGGTCGGTCAGGTGCCATGCGACCACCCGGAGCCCCATCGGCCTTTGTCCGGAGCAGGGATACCCCATCCGGAGCGGTTACCGGCTTCGCAGCTTCTACGACGAGGCACGGGAAACCTTTGTTTATAATCTGGAATCCTACGACTGCGCCGTTATCGTTACCGATGCGGGCTTCCATACTCCGGAAGGCATTTCAGACCTGGTATGGGCGCTCAAGCGCCACGGATGCAAAGCCGTTTTCCTGGCAGAAGGAGGGAGGCATGTTTAGCACATATCGATCCTCCGATGTGACCCTTCTCCTGAAGGATATCAGCGGACTGGTAGCGCCCATGGCCACCGAAGAGCGGGAACGGCGGATTCAGGGAGGAGCCCATTATTCGGAAATGCTTCCCCTGGAATACCTCCCCACCGCCGCCTACATGGAGACATTTTTTCGTGCGTTGGAGCAGTATTCGGAGATGACGGCAAAGGCTGTCGCTGGGGTAGCGCAAAAAATACGAGAGGAAAAGGGAGAGGCCCCGGTACTGGTTTCCCTCGCCCGGGCGGGGACACCTATCGGGATACTGCTCCGAAGATTTTTTCTCAACATCTTCCGGATTGACGCACCCCATTACAGCGTTTCCATCATTCGGGGGAAGGGCATCGACCGCAATGCCATGGCCCATATCTTGGAAAAATATCCGGCGGAAAGCATCCAGTTTGTGGATGGATGGGTCGGAAAGGGCGCTATTCAGCGAGAGCTGGAGGAAGCGATGAAGGATTATCCGGGAGTGAGGGCCGATCTGGCGGTTCTGTCGGATCCGGCAGGGATCGCCGTCAAAGCCGGAACCCGGGACGACTTTCTGATTGCCAATGCCTGTCTCAACTCGACGGTTTCCGGCCTGCTGAGCCGAACCTTTTGCAGGGACGATATCATCGGGCCGGCAGATTATCACGGGGCGGCCTTTTATCGGGAGCTGATGGATCAGGATATGACCTACGCCTTTATTGATGCGGTAGAGGCCTGTTTTTCTCCCGGCCTGGCGCCGCCGGAACCGCGTCCGGCAAATCGGAGCGGGCTGGAAGAGGTAGAAATGATCTGTCGGGATTTCGGTATCCGGGATATTCACCTGGTAAAGCCGGGCATCGGCGAAGCGACCCGAGTCCTCCTCAGAAGGATGCCCTGGAAGGTTCTGGTGCACAGCATGAACGACCCGGAGCATCTGGGCCATCTGTATCAGCTGGCCCGGGAAAAGGGGATTGCGCTTATAGAATATCCGCTGCAAACGTATCGGGCTTGCGGTTTGATTCGAAACCTGGCGGATCAATAGCGCCATAGGGACATGAGAAAATTATTGATAGCCTGTGATCTGGACAACACCCTTCTCCACTCCCGTGGGAGCAAAGCCCCGGGAGACCTTTGCGTGGAGAGGATCGGCGAAAAGGAGCAAAGCTTTATGACTGCGGAGGCCGTTCGCCTTTTGCGGGAGGTGCAGGATCGGGCGGAGCTGGTGCCCGTTACCACCCGATCGATAGAGCAGTATCTGCGGATCGGTTGGGCCTCGGGGAAGATACCAGGGCTGGCGGTGACCACAAACGGCGGCATCCTCCTCCGGGGAGGAGCTGTCGATCGCGCTTGGCAGGCCGAATCGGAGAGCGCTGTGAGACCGTGGGGCCGGGAGCTCCGGGAGCTGTACGGGATCATGGACAGAAGAGGCGGCTTCAGCAGGTGTGCCATCATTGACGGCATGTATGCCTATGCGCATTACTCCACGCCGGTGGAGGCAGAGCTCAGCCGGGATTTCCTTCAGCAAAAAACATCATTGGGCGTTTTTTGCACCGGAAGGAAGGTGTACGCCTTTCCCCCGGAGATCAACAAGGGAGCGGCACTGGAGCGGCTGCGCCGGGAAACGGGGGCGGAGGAGGTCCTCTGTGCCGGAGACAGCGACATCGACCTTCCCATGCTGGAATCAAGCGACTGTGCCTTAGTACCCTCAGCGGAACTGGCAGCTCAGCTCCGCAACAGCAATCATCTCATCTGCCCTGCGGGCATGCCCTTCTCTGAATTTGTGCTGGAAACCGTTCTGAAGCGGCTCGACTGAAGGAATCGGATGTTTGAGGCCGGTGAAAACGGGGGATAAAAGAGGGACAGAGAAGTACCATAAGAGCGCAGGATGCCCTGCCTTTAAAGGATGAAAGGAGACCACCGATCATGTCGAAACCAATCGAGATTGTTGCCATTGTAGGCTCCCTGCGAAAGGATTCCTATAATCGTCAGCTGGCGCTGGCAGCGGGAGAGATCCTTGGAGATCGAGCCCGGTTTAAAATATTGGAATATGGGGATGTTCCCCTGATGAATCAGGATATCGAATATCCGGCCCCAGAAGCGGTCAGCCGGGTGCGGGGAGAAGTGAAGGAGGCGGACGGCGTGTGGTTCTTTACCCCGGAATACAACCATTATTTTCCGGGGGTGCTGAAGAACCTGATCGACTGGCTGTCCCGTCCCGTCAGTGAGAAGGAGCGCCAGGTGCTGTTCGGCAAGCCTGCGGCTATCAGCGGTATCGCGCTGGGAATGGCGGGCACGGGTATTGCCCAGGATCACCTGGTGGCGTTGATCAGCTTGCTGAACATGGACGTGATGAATATTCCCAGGCTGACCGTTCCAAACGCCATGGAGCAGGTAGATGCTCAGGGCAAGCTGGCGCTGGATCGAAGTCTCCCCTTCCTGAAGAAGCAGGCCGACAGCTTTCTGAGCTTTGTTGAAAAACGACGATAGAACCCGGGACATTCTGCCCCGGGTTCCGGCGGACTGCTTTAGAGCCTTTTAGAAATTCAGATCGCCGAACCTCCCGGAACGGAAGTCGATATTGGCCTGCATGATTTCCTCCTCCGTATTCATAACGAAGGGGCCCGTGGCGCCCACCGGCTCGTTCAGCGGCCTGCCGCTCAGCACGAAAATTTGGGAGCGCTCCTCCACGCCGGTAAGGGCAAAGGGGTTGCCATCGTTCTCGAACAGGACGAAATCGGCGTCTTTCACGGCGGTATCCTCGTTTACTGCAGCCTCGCCCGACAGGACCAGCAGTCCGGTGTTAAAGTCAGGGGGCTCCTCCAGAGTAACGGTCTTTCCTTTCTCAATGATTACCGTATAGATGTTCATTGGCGAGAAGGTGGAGGCCGGCCCCTGGGCGCCAAGAGCCTGACCGGCATAGACGGTCACATCCAGCTTTCCATCCTCCGAGCGGTGCTTTCCCATTCGATCCGCAGCAATGGCCTGATACTTGGGCGGCGACATTTTGTACTCCCGGGGCAGGTTGACCCAGAGCTGGATCATGTGAAGCACCCGGTCTTTTTTTGCCCATTCCTTTTCATGAAATTCCTTGTGGAGAATACCGGCGGCGGCGGTCATCCACTGGATGTCGCCCGGCTCGATAATACCGGTGTTCCCCTGGTTGTCCCCGTGCTCCACCTTGCCGGCAAAAGCGAAGGTGACGGTTTCAAAGCCCCGGTGCGGGTGGGGCCCCACGCCGGTTTCAAAGGGGGTGGCCTTAAAGAAGTAGGGCTCGTTATAGTCCAAAAGAATAAAGGGGGAAAAGCGCTCCAGGAAATCATCGCCCCGGGCGGCGGGAAAATACTGCTTCACCCGGAAGCCGTTGCCTACCCAGTGGGCACGGCTGTTTTTAAAAATGCTCTCAATCCTTCGATAGGTCATGGTCCCCCTCCTTTTTAGGGTGAACGGGCAACTGCTCATGGGTGCTTTATACCCAGCTTCATGGTCAAAGCATCATGAGAAAACGCCTCCGGCTCCGCCGGCTTGCCCATTTTAAGCCGCCTTTTCGGGAAAGGGGTGCAGAGGGGGTGAATTTAGGGTAAAATAAAGGAAACCGTTTTTCCGCCGGTCCGCTTGCTTTCGGCATCCGGCGGCACCGCCGGGTGAGGCGGGCGCACAGAAAGGAGTACGCGACATGAAGAAGCAGGTAAAGAATAATGTTTTCTGGGTTGGCAAGGTGGACTGGGAGCTGAAGAAATTCCACGGAGATGAGTATTCCACCCACAAGGGCTCCAGCTACAACTCATACCTGATCCAAGAGGAGAAAACCGTCCTGATCGATACGGTATGGCAGCCCTTTGCCAAAGAGTTCATAGAAAATCTGGCCCGGGAGATCGATCTGAAAAAAATCGACGGCATCATCGTCAACCACGGCGAGGTGGATCACAGCGGAGCCCTGCCGGAGCTGATGAAATACATTCCCGACACGCCTGTTTACTGTACGGAAAATGCAGTGAAATCCCTGAAAGGGCAGTATCATCAAGATTGGGATTTCCACGTGGTGAAAACGGGAGACAAGCTGGAGCTCGGGGGAGGCAAGGAGCTGGTTTTTGCAGAAATGCGGATGCTGCACTGGCCCGACAGCATGGCGACCTATATGACAGGCGATAACATTCTGTTCAGCAACGATGCTTTCGGCCAGCACTACGCAACGGAAATGCTGTACAATGATTTGGTAGACCACAGCGAGCTGATGGCTGAATCCATCAAGTATTTTGCCAACATTCTGAATCCCTTTGCACCTATTTTGCAGAAAAAGCTCCAGGAGATACTCTCCATGAACCTGGAAATCGACATGATCGCCACCAGCCATGGTGTCATCTGGCGGGAAAACCCCATGCAGATCGTTGAAAAATATGCTCAATGGGCCGCCGAGTACCAGGAAAATCAAATTACCGTCATTTACGATACCATGTGGAACGGCACTCGGGAGCTGGCAGAGCGGATTGCCCTGGGCATCCAGCTGCAGGACCCGGCGGTGACGGTAAAAATCTTTAATCTGGCCAAAAGCGATTTTAACGATGTGGCGACGGAGGTATTCCGCTCTAAAGCCATCGCCGTAGGCTCCCCGACGGTGGGCAACGGCCTGCTCCATTCAGTGGCCGGGTTCCTGCACTATCTGAAATCGCTGAAATTTAAGAATAAGAAGGCAGCAGCCTTCGGCTGCTACGGCTGGAGCGGTGAATCGGTCAAAATCATCCGGGAGATGCTGGAGGATGCCGGATTCCAGGTGACGGGAGACGGGGTGAAGCAGCTCTGGAACCCGGATGATGCAGCGAAGAAGGCAGCCATGGATCTGGGCAGGACATTGGCGCGGTAGGCGGACAGTTTGATGGCAGGATGGCAGATGGAGGCGCATGCTTTCAGGAAGCGGAAGCCGGCCATAAGGCGCAGCAGGCCGCTGATCCGGGCAGGGCAGGGAGGACGCTTCATGGGGAAAGGGCGCCGGATGTGCTTCTTTCTGGCGCTGATGCTTGCGGCAGGGTGCTTGCTGAACGGATGCGCCGACGATATTGGCGCCGATGAGGACTCAAAGGGCTACGGCGTGTTTATCGGCGCGTCGCCGGAAGCGGCGGCGCGCCTGACAGGCTACGGTCTGGTGGTAGTGGATGCCGATGGCATGGACAAAGCCCTGGTGGACCTGCTCCGAAGGAACAACGACCAGGTCTATTCCTATCTGAGCATCGGATCGCTGGAGGAGTTTCGGTCGTTTTATCCGGCCTTTCGGGATCAGACACTGGGACCCTATGAAAACTGGGATGGGGAATGGTGGATGGATGTTTCGGGCAAGGCCTGGCAGGAGCACCTGGTCAAACAGGCTGAGAGATACAACTCAATGGGCGTGGATGGGCTGTTTCTGGACAATGCGGATGTGTACGCGCAATATCCCCGTCCGGAAATCTACCAGGGCCTGCTGGAAATTTTTCGGTCTCTCCACAGGCTGGGTATGCCGATGATTGTCAACGGAGGGGATGTTTTTGTCAAAAAAGCGCTGGTATCCGACGGCCTGCAACAGGTTTTGCAGGGGGTGAACCAGGAATCCGTATTTACCTCCATCAATTTTTCCGGGCCCTCCTTCGGCGTCAGTGATCCGGAAGATCGGGACTACTTTATGGAATACGTCGAAGTCTGCCGCAGCTGCGGATTGTCTGTCTATCTGCTGGAATACGGTGCGGATGCCGGTACCGAGGAAGAAATTCGGCGCTACTGCAGAGAGAAGGGGTTCCTCTGCTATATTTCTCCGTCGCTGGAGCTTGATGCAGTGGATTGAAACGCTATTCCTGATTCCGCATGACGCTCAGCACCAGGTAGCCGTGGGATTTAAGCTCCTGCTCCAGCGCCTCGGTATTCAGGGTATTGGTGCGGACGATCACGTCGCTTTTTCCTCCGGATCCGCGATAGGCGGCAATGTGGGTGATGTTGGCGTCAAAGGACTGAAAAATCTTCCCGATGCTGGCCAGAGCCCCAGGAACGTCATCGGATTCTATGGCGATGCGGCTGCCCGGATCCCGAAAGCCCAGCAGATCAATAAAGGCGTCAAAGATATCGCTTTCCGTGATGATCCCCACCAGCTTTCCCCTTTCTTCTACTGCAAGGGTACTGATCCGATTTTCTCTCATCAGCACGGCCGCTTCCTCTAAAAGCGAATCGGGCGAAACCGCGATGACATCCTTGGACATGGCATCGCTGACCTTGGTTTTGGACAGCAGATAGTTCAGCTCGTAGATGCTCAGGGTGGTGGCCTTGGTGGGAGAAACCTTCTGGATATCTCCGTGAGTGATCATTCCGACGACCCGATCACCGTTCACCACCGGGACGCGCTTCAAATTCTTCTCCCGCATCAGCTCAATCAGCTCATTGATAGGTGCATCGAAGGAAATGGTGTACGGATTGGCCGTCATTTTATTCTTTACATACATGCGATTACTCCCCTCCTAAGTAAGATTTTTGAATTTCTCCGCTCCTGGACAGCTCCTCCCCGGTGCCGCTGATGACGATGGAGCCGTTTTCCAGCACATAGGCCCGGTGAGCGATGGACAGGGCCATGCTGGCGTTCTGCTCCACCAGAAGGATGGTGGTGCCGCGCTGATTGATATCTTTGATAATCTCAAAGATTTCCCGGACCAGCAGGGGCGCCAGCCCCATGGAAGGCTCGTCCAGCAGAAGGATCCGCGGCCTGGACATCAAGGCCCGGCCCATAGCCAGCATTTGCTGTTCACCCCCGGACAGGGTTCCGGCTGTCTGCTTTCGCCGCTTTCCCAGAATGGGGAAGCGCTCATAGATCATTTCGATATCCCTTCGGATTTCGGCCTTATCCTTTCGGAGAAATGCGCCCATTTCCAGGTTTTCAAGCACGCTCATGGGCGGAAAGATCCGCCGCCCCTCGGGGACCTGGGACAAGCCCTGCTGTACCCGGTCGGGGGCCGGCAGGTGGACGATGCTCCTGCCTTCCAGCAGGATATCGCCGCCGGTGGGGCGCAGCAGGCCGGAAATGGTTCGCAGGGTAGTGGTTTTGCCGGCCCCGTTAGCGCCGACCAGCGTAACGATCTCCCCCTGATTGACCGTCAGGGAGATGTCCTTCAGCGCTTGGATGACGCCGTAGTGGACGTTCAAGTTTTTTACTTCAAGCATGGCCCACATCCTCCCCTAA
>JBGYKY010000067.1:0-3126 GCA_041836105.1 Bacillota bacterium
AACCATTTGAGCAGACATCGAGGTTGCCAGCCAAGCGCCCAAAATAGTAATGATGCTGGCCACAACGCCCATGCCTGTCAGAGCCGTGAACGCGGCTGCCAGGAGGATCATGAGAACGGGCGCCCAGCGGAGGCTGATGAATCCCTGTCCCAGGGCATCTCGGCTGAACAAGGGTCCGAAGATTTCCTTGGCTTTGGGCAGAATTCCCTTGACAATGATCCCCACGCCGGTCCCTACCATCAGGCCGATCCCCAGAGAGGATTTAATGGCTGCAGCCGTCCCCGCATCCCAAAGCCCTGCTTTGGTCCCTCCCATCAGAATGCCAAAATCTCCGATAACAGCACCCAGGAACCAGACGCCGACAAAAATGGGGCCTACCACATAGCCTACCGCCATCAGCATGGGGGACCACCAGACCCCCACAGAAGATCCGTAGCCCATCAGCTTCCCATTGAGCAGCGCGTCAGGGAACAGCTTAAACCAGTCGCGGATTACCGTAAACAGGGCCGCCGCGCCCATGGAAACGAACAGGGCAATGGATTTTTTGCCACCCTCATCGCCTGCCATCAGCGTTTCGGAAGCCGCCTGTCCCATGGGATAGGGCAGCTCCCTGGTTACAACAAAATATTTTCGGATCAGGGCAGTGAAGATCAGTCCCAGCAGAACCCCGCCCAGCACGATGATCACCAGCTTCAACAGGCTGACATCCGCCTCCGGATCCAGCATAAAGATACCCGGCAGCGTAAAGGCCAGACCGCCCGCCGTCATCGCTCCGGCCGACATAGCCGTGTGGGTCACGTTGATCTCGTTGATGTTGCTCTTTCCCAGGAGCTTCAGGAAAAACATGGACACCAGAGCAACAAAGATAATGGGCCAGGGCAAAGCGCCCAGTTTCAACGCCACATACATGGAGCTCATGGTCAGAACAGCTGCGCCGACAGCACCGATGACCATCCCCCGGAGCGTCAGCTGCTCCCGAAAGGAAGCAGCGTACTTTACGCTTCTTGTTTCTTGTGACATAGTCCTTCCTCCTTCTTACGAAAAGCACGAATAACGGCCTATATAATCCACAGGTGCGGCTTATATCCTCGCAGTTCCTGTTTCTTGAGAATCGGGAGTACCGCCGGAGCTTTGCCTACAGCTCTTCCTGCCAGGCCCTCAAGGCCCGGGCATTGAGGGGAATCAGGGCAGCCTTTCTGCCCTCAAATATTTTTTGCAGTACCTGCTCCAGACTGTCCAGGCTCACCGCGCCGGTGGCCCGGGCCGCCGCCCCCACCATCACCATATTGGCGATTTTTCCATTGCCCAGCTCCTCGGCGATACCGCCGCAATCCACGCGATGGACGACAGCATCCTCCCGCCGAGGCGGGCGGCGGACGATAGAGGCGTTGATCAGCAGCCGGCCTCCAGAGATCAGGTAATCCGCAAACTTTTCCAGTGACGGCTCGTTCATGGCTACCAGCGCAGTGGCTGCCCCTAAGGATACCACCGGAGAGGCAATGGGCCGCCGGGAAATGATTACGGTGCAGTTGGCAGTGCCTCCCCGCATTTCCGGCCCGTAGGAGGGCATCCAGGTGACCTCTTTTCCCTCCAGCATCCCGGCATACGCCAGCATTTGACCCATCAGCATCACCCCCTGGCCGCCAAAGCCGGAAAGGATGATCCGGCAGGCGGCTCCCGCGCCGTCGTTCTTCCCTGCCGACGATGTCATTGCTCCACCTCCCCGGGTTCCTTCAGCCTTCCCAGCGGATAATAGGGGATCATATGATCCCGGAGGCACTGCATGGAATCCACCGGGTTCAGCCCCCAGTTGGTAGGACAGGTGGACAGCATCTCCACAAAGGCAAAGCCCTGTCTCCTCTCCTGCACAAGGAAGGCCCGTTCCACCGCTTTTTTTGCTTTGCGGATATGAGCCGGAGAATCCAGGGAAACCCGTTCCACATAAGCGGCGCCGTCCAGAGTAGCAATCAGCTCCGATACGCGAATCGGTTTACCAGAACTTATTTCCTGTCTACCTCCGGTTGTGGTGGTCGTGACCTGTCCGATGAGGGTCGTCGGCGCCATCTGGCCGCCGGTCATGCCGTAAATGGCATTGTTGATGAAAAAAGTGCAGAAGGCCTCTCCCCGATGGGCGGCGTGTACGATCTCTCCCATACCGATGGATGCCAGATCTCCGTCTCCCTGGTAGGTGAACACGGTGGCATCCGGGTGAACCCGACGGATACCGGTCGCTACGGCGGGCGCTCTGCCATGGGCAGCCTCGCACATGTCAACGTTCATAAACTGGTGGGCCAAAATACTGCACCCCACCGGCGCTACTCCGATGGTCTTTCCCAGCCTTCCGGTTTCCACCAGGGTCTCCATAATGATCCGATGGGCAATGCCGTGGGTACACCCCGGACAATAGGAGGTTTCCACCGGCAGCATGCCCCGGGTATATTCAAATAAGATGCTCATCGCCGCGCTCCCTCCTCTCCGGCACAAACCTGATCGACAATATCCTGCGGGCTCAGAAGGCTCCCCCCCACCCTATGGATCAGGGACACGGGCCAGCGTCCGGCGGATGCCAGCAGGATATCCTGCAGCATCTGGCCCTTGGACAATTCCACGGAAATCAGCACTCTGGTCTGCGGGCCCAATTGATCAAAGGCCTCCCGGGGGAAGGGCCACAGGGTGATGGGACGAAGCAGCCCCGCCGGGATACCCCTTTCGCGCAGGAGGTCGATGGCCTCCCTGACAATCCGGGCCGTGGAGCCATAGGCCACAAGAATAAGCTCCGAATCCTCCGTCCTGTACGCTTCAAACTCCGTCAGCTCCTGACGAATGCTCTCATACTTAGCATACCATCGGTTCAGGTTTTCCTCCAGAGCCTCAGGCGCCAGAAACAGCGACTTGATCACCCGTCTGGCCCGACTGTCTCCATGACCGGTAAGCGCCCAGGGCTTGGATTTGGAGATGCTTCCCCCTCCCCCCGCATCCTGCTCCTCCGGCAGCAGCACCGGCTCCATCATCTGTCCCAGCATCCCGTCGGCCAGCAGCATGACTGGATTTCGATACCGGTCGGCGGCATCAAAGGCCTTTCCCATCAGGTCCACCCCTTCCTGAACAGAAGACGGCGCATACACG
>JBGYKY010000068.1:0-2762 GCA_041836105.1 Bacillota bacterium
GAAATGATGCGGCCGGAACTTGGTTCGAACGGAAGCTCCGAACAACTGCCGGGCGAAGGATGCCAGCGTCCCCTTCAAATCCGCCATGGTCACTCCCTCATCCACCATCAGTCCCTCTACCTGGTGGAACATAGGAGAATGGGTCGCATCCGGCGTATCACATCGGAAGCATCGGCCGGGTGATATGACCATGATGGGCGGTTCCTCGGCCATCAGCGTCCTCACCTGTACCGGAGACGTCTGGGTCCGGAGCAGCGTGGTGTCGGTGATATAAAAGGTATCGGTCCGGTCTCGGGCCGGATGGTTGGGACTGGCATTGAGGGCATCGAAATTGTTGAAGACCGTCTCCACCTCCGGTCCTTCGGCAATGCTAAAGCCCATGGACATAAATATCCGCGAAATCTCTTCGATGGTGATGGTCAGCGGATGCTTGACGCCCAGACGCCGGACCGTTCCCGGCTCGGTGATATCGATCCGCTCTTTCCGGAAGCGGGCTTCTCTGGCTGCGTTTTTTACCTGAAGGAATTTTTCCTCCAACAGTGCCTCGATCTCTCCGCGAACGGTGTTGGCCATCTGACCTGCCGCCTTTCGCTCCTCCGGCGCCAGCTTTCCCATGGATCGGAGGATTTCCGTCAGCGCCCCCTTTTTCCCCAGTAGCCGGACCCGGATTTCTTCCGCGTCGGCCTCCGATACAGCGCTTCGGATCTGCTCCCTGGCTTCCCTCAAAATGCTTCCCAACTGATTCTGCATGGTTCCTTCTCCATTTCTCTATCGCGTATGTATGCTTTTACGGCATCCTTCGGATCATCCGCTTAAGCCGCTTCCTCGCCACAGCAGCCCTGCCCCGCCGGCCATATTGACCGGCCGGGCAGGCGCCCGGCAGTCATTTTATCCGCCGAACGGCCTCGTACATAAGGATTCCCCCCGCCACGGCGGCGTTGAGGGATTCCAGATGTCCGGCCATGGGCAGAGATACCAGCAGGTCGGCCCCCTCCAGCAGAGCCCGGCAGATACCGCCGCCCTCATTGCCGATAATCAGGCCGATATCTGTCGCCAATGCGGCTTCCCAATAGCGCGCGGCCGCCCCCATTTGAGCAGCGACCATCCGTTTCCCGTGGGCCCTCAGCAGTGCCGCGGCCTCCTCCGGCGTGTCCCGAAACAGCAGGGGCATCCGCAGCAGGGAGCCGGCCGCCGCCCGTACCACCTTTGGAGCAAAGACATCCGCCGTTCCCCGGAGGATCAGGACACCGCCGTATCCGGCGCCCTCTGCCGTTCGGATCAGCGTGCCGATGTTGCCCGGATCCTGCAATCGATCCAAAATCAGCACGTTAGCACCGGGCCTCAGGATACTCCGCTCCTGCTCCGGCCCCCGGACGTCAGGCTTTTCCAGCAGGCTGATCACCCCCTGCCCGGCCTCAGTATCCGCCAGGGAAGCGTACAGCTTTTGCGACAGTACGACCGGGCAGAGCGCCGGGCGCCGGCTCTGTATCTCTTCCAGAAGCTCCCGGTACGCTTCTTCCTTTCCTTCCGCCAGCAGAACCTCCCGGATAGGGGCTCCTGCCTCCAGCGCTTCCCGAAGCAGGTTCGGCCCCTCCGCCAGGTAAAGGCCCGTCCGATCCCGATATTTCTTCATCTGCAGCCGGTGGCAAAGGCGGATCCTGGGGTTGTCCGGCGAGGTGATCACCTGCATTTTCCATGCTCCCTTTATACGTGAAAAAGCCGGTAGCAGTTACCGGCTTGTCAGAAATTCGCTTTTAGAACCCCTTGAGAGAATCCTTGTTCAGGAATGTGGGGATTTCGAACATCCCCGGTTTTTCGGGTTCGCCGGATACAGCATTCTCTGCGTCCCCGTTCTCCTGTCTCTCTTCCTGATCTGCCTCTCCAGCCTCGGAATACGATGACCCCTGCCCGTGCCAGTCACCCTCTCCCCGTGTAAAGGGAACGCCCGCGCCCCCCAGTCCCTTGGACAGCATGGAGCCCGCGCCCGAGGCCGCCCTTCCGCTGCCCAGATCCGCAGAAGGTCTTTCCTCAAAGCCGGTGGCGATCACCGTGATAACGATCTCATCCTGCAGATCCTCCCGGATGGTGGAGCCGAAAATGACGATCGCATCCTCATCGGCAGCCTGTTCGATCTGATCGGCAATATCGTTGATCTCCAGCATACCCAGATCGTATCCGCCCATGACGTTGAGCAGGATGGCCTTGGCGCCGTTGATCGAGGTTTCCAGCAACGGACTCTCAATGGCGGATCGAACCGCTTCGTTGACCCGATCCTCACCCCGGCCCCGTCCCACTCCCATGTGGGCGACGCCCCGGTCGCTCATAACCGTTTTGACGTCGGCAAAATCCAGGTTGATGAGACCGGCTTCGGCAATCAGGTCGGAAATGCCCTGAACACCCTGCTTCAGCACATCATCAGCCTTAGCAAAGGCTTCTACCATGGTAGTCCTCTTCTCCGAGATCTGCAGCAGCCTGTCATTGGGGACGATCACCAGGGAATCCACATACTTCTTCAGGTATTTGATGCCCATCTCGGCGTGCTCCCGCCGCTTCTTGCCTTCGAAGGTGAAGGGCCGGGTGACCACCCCCACCGTCAGGATCCCCAGGTCCTTAGCCGCTTTGGCGATGACCGGCGCTGCGCCGGTCCCGGTGCCTCCGCCCATTCCGGCGGTGATAAAAACCATATCGGCTCCCGTAATGAAACGGGTAATCTCTTCAAAATTTTCTTCGGCAGCCTTCTGTCCAATCTCCGGGTTGGCTCC
>JBGYKY010000069.1:0-3407 GCA_041836105.1 Bacillota bacterium
CCGTCGATGGACACCACATTCCATCCGAAGGCAGTAAATTTTTCATCGATGGGCCTAACCGTCATCACATCATCGTTATTGCCATCGATCTGAAGTCCGTTCCAATCGATGATGGCAACCAGGTTGTCCAGTCTGTAGTGGCCCGCCGACATAGCGGCTTCCCACACCAGCCCTTCCTGAAGCTCGCCGTCCCCCAGCAGTACGTACACCCGGGAATCCCGCCCGTCCATCTTCCTGGCTAAAGCCGCCCCTCCGGCAGCGGAAAAGCCCTGCCCCAGAGAGCCCGTAGACATTTCCACTCCCGGGATCTTTCGCATGTCCGGATGGCCCTGCATGTGGGAGCCGATCTTTCGCAGCATCAGCAGATCCTCCGGGGGAAAGAATCCCTTCTCCGCCAAAGCCGCATACAAAACCGGCGCCCCGTGTCCCTTGGACAGGATGAAAATATCCCGGTCCTCCATATCCGGATGAGCGGGATCCAGCTTCATCTCATAAAAAAACAGCACCGTCAGCACATCCGCCGCCGACAGGGAGCCTCCCGGGTGCCCGGAGCCCGCAGCGTGGAGGGCTCGGATAATGTTGATCCGGATGTTCCTTGCACGACGCTCCAATTCCGTAAAATCCATGTTGTCCTCCCCTCTTGGTTTTCTTGCGCGTCAGCTTTTTCAGCCAACTCAATACTATCAGCCGGGTCCCTTTTGTGTCAACTGTTGTTTTTAAGCGTTTTCCGCCAGCTCCGGCCCGGGACGGAGGCTGCCACCCGGAGCATAAAAATCGGCAGTTGCATCATCCGCTTATACCGGGAAGGCTCCCTGACAAACCGGTACAGCCACTCCAATCCGTGCTTCTGGTAAAATTCCGGCGCCCGCTGCACTGTTCCGGCCCAAACGTCCAGGCTTCCTCCCACGCCCATGGCGCCCCGAACAGTAGTAAAGGAACCGGCATGCCGGGCAATAAACTGCTCCTGCTTCGGCGATCCCAAGGCCACGCAGAGAAAGTCCGCCTTCGATTCGTTGATTCGCCGGACCAGCGCCTCCTCCTCATCGGGCTTGAAATACCCGTCCGCCGCGCCGGCTATCCGCAGGCTCGGATAAACGCGCCCCATGGCGTCACCCGCCAGCTGCGCCACAGAGGGATGCCCCTGGGAAGCAGGCTTACTGCCCAGCAGAAAAATGGATCGGCCCGATTTTTCCAGCTCCCTTAGTATATCTGTCAACAGGTCGATGCCCGTTACCCTCTCCCGGAGCGGGCAGCCCAACAGGCGGCTGGCATACACCAGGCCGATCCCATCGGGGATCACCAAAGAAGCTCCCTCGATGAGTGTTTTAAGCTCCGGGTGCTTCGAGGCATTGAGAACGATTTCTGAGTTGGGGGTAACGATCAGGGAGCAGCCGGGCGTTTCCATCAGCCGGCGGAAGATGCCCAACGCCTCCTGCCGGGTGATCGGATCCACCGGCACCCCCAGTATTTCAATTCGTTTCCGTTCCATCATGCGGTCCCTCCAGCAGCGCTTTGATGATTTCTTCGTTGGTATCCAGCCTCTTTCGGAGCGTTTCCATGTGCGCCCGAACCTTTTCCCGGTTCTTTTCCCGATCTGCCCAGACCCGGCCAAACTCCTCCACAAAGAAATCCGAATCAAAGTCGTAAATGCTGCACATGGCCCGAAGACCAATGGAATGCAGGAAGGAGTTGACCTTCGGGTCATAGGAAATGCCGATCATGGGCACCTCCATAATGGCAGCATGAATCAACGCGTGAAGTCGAACGCCCACCAGCATGTCCATGTTTCCGATAATGCTCAGCATTTCATCGGTAAGGTATTTATGCCGCAGGGCGCAGGCCTGCCCCCCCAGCCGCCGCTGAAGCTCATCGATAACGGCCATATCCTCGCTGTAGTGAAAGGGGATCAGCACCAGCTGAACACCCTCTTCCCGCCGAAGGCGTTCCATGGCCGCAGCCAGCTGATCCACAAATCGGCTGTCGGTCTTTCGCTCTCGAATAGCGAACCCTACAGTGATCTTGCCCGGTTCCCGGACAAAGCCCTCCCTCGCCAGGATTTTACGTCCCGCCTCCAGAGGGGCCGGCGGGATCCGGAGCACCGGATCTGCGGTCACCACAATCTCCTTATCCGTCAGTCCGATCTCCTGCAGAAGCTCCCGAGAAGCCTCGTCTCGAACTACGATGCCGTCGGCTTTTCGGAGCACACGGGCAGTGGCCCTCCGGTTAAAGGGCGTGTTGATGGGCCCGATACCCTGGCTATAAATCAGCACCTTTTTCCGGAGCATCCGGGCTGCGCGAATGATGAACAAATAGTAGAGGATGCTCCGTTTGCTGGTGACATCCTGAAGCAGGCTCCCGCCACCGCTGATCAGAATGTCACAGCGGGCCAGCGCGCGGAGGATCGATATCACCGAACGCCGGTCTGCCGATTCCACCCGGTATTTGTCCCGGGTGGAAGACGGATCCTGGGACAGGACGGTGATGGAAGCATCGGGGATCCGGTGCTTCAGGTTGTCCACCACCGCCCGGAGGATGGATTCATCACCGATGTTGTTAAAGCCGTAGTACCCGGAGATCAAAATATTCTTTCTGCTACTCTTTGCCAACAGCCCCTCCTCCATCGACAGCAGCGCCCCCTTCCTCCGCAACGTACCGCTTCAGCTTGCTCCGATAGCCCCGATACAGCAGATCAAAGACCAGAATTCCTAACGCCCCCAGCAGAATGCCAAAGACCAGAGAGTAGCCGGTTCGGAAAAAGCCCAGATAGAGCGGGGTCCGGATGTGCATAAAGGTATTGATGACCGAGGTGACCCCGATAGCCCCCGACAGTCCCAGCACCACCGTCCAGAGCCGCAGTCCCCGGACAGCGGCGTACACCATCAGCATAATGGCCGGAAAGGCAAAGAGAAACTCCTTGGTTCTGGGCCGGGCCACCAGATGGTCCTCCAGCCAGTTGCGGAACAGCATCTCTGTTCCCGATACCTGAATGGAGGAATCGTGACCGGTCCGGAGGATATAATATGCGCCCATGGCACCCAGGATACCCACCAGCAGAACCATCCAGACCTTGATGCCCGTATTGAGCATATCCTTGAGGTCCAGCACCTCCAGCTTTCCCAAAGCCCCTTTGCGATTACCAAAGCCGAAATAGGCCAGGTAGGCCGCCGCAAAATACGCCAGGGGAAGCAGCTGCGCCGCCTTGACTCCCCGGAAAATATCAATCTCCAGCATATAGCTCACGGTGGAAATGGGCGCTGCCGTTATGAGCCCTCCTGCCAGGGCCACAAGCACCGACAGCAGCAGCGTCAGCGCCGCCGCCGGCAAAACAGCCGCCACCGAAGCATCCGGCCCCAGCCGTTGCGCATATTCCCGGCTCATTCTGGTAAATACCGTTACCGCCAGGCAAC
>JBGYKY010000070.1:0-4996 GCA_041836105.1 Bacillota bacterium
CACGATGACCGCTTTATTGTGGCCAGAGGCGGACGCGGGGGGAAGGGCAACGTACACTTCAAGAATTCCGTGCGTCAGGCGCCCAATTTTGCCGAGGCCGGCGGCGCCTCCCGGGAGAAAACCATTCTTTTGGAAATGAAGCTTATTGCCGACGTAGGGCTGGTGGGATTTCCTAATGTAGGAAAGTCCACGTTTTTAGCTGCTTCTACCCGGGCAAATCCTAAGATTGCCAACTATCCCTTTACTACCATCACGCCCAATCTGGGCGTAGTAGAGATGTTTGATACGTCCTTCGTCCTGGCCGATATTGCCGGCCTCATCGAAGGAGCGCACCGGGGCGCCGGGCTTGGGCATGAGTTTTTAAAGCATATCGAGCGAACCCGGATGCTGATTCATGTGGTAGATATTGCAGGATCCGAGGGAAGAGATCCTGTAGAGGATTTTGATAAAATTAACCGAGAGCTGCTTCTGTACAGTGAAAAGCTGGCACACAAGCCTCAACTGGTTGCGGCCAACAAAATGGATCTGTTGGATGGGGAAAATGATCCGCGCTATAAATTTTTCAAAGATTATGCCGAAAACATGGGATATAAAGTTTTTCCGGTTTCAGCACCCTTGCGTATGGGTATACATGATGTACTGTCGGAAACTGTAAAGATGCTTCGAGCGCTTCCGCCGGAGCTTCAGGAATGTGAAGCCTTTGAGCCGGATCGCGACGAGGATGATCCCGCCTATCGCGAGATCACGGTTTCCCGAGACGGAACAGTGTTCGTGTTGTCCGGAAAGCAGCTAGAAAAGATCTTTCGCTCGACCAACTTCAACGATCTGGGCTCCCTTCGATACCTGTATAAGCATATCGAAAGCAGGGGAGTCCTCCGGAGGCTGAAGGAGATGGGCTTGGAGGAAGGAGATCTCATCCGCATCGAGGACTACGATTTTGAGTATCTGGAGGAACATGGAGAGGAAGATGAATGAGGATCGACGGTTGCCGCTTCGGACAACCGGTCGTATTCTGCCCTGCGTTTTTTGCGTAAGTGTATGTATATGTGATTGAAAAAGTGGTTTTATCGACAATGTTTTTTAACGAGCGTGCGTCTGCGGAGCGAGCAACAGGAGGAGAAAAATGAAGCGCAAACACAAGCAAGCTATTGCATGGCTGGTGGCAATGGTGATGATTTTGACCATTATGCCTATGGCCGCCTTTGCCGACGGTATCAACACCAGTGGCGATTTAAAGGATTTTCTTTCCAAGGTCACGATTTATACCCAAAGCGGAGAGGTGGCCACCTCCCTGTATGCGGGGGATACCTACGAGATCGCCTTTGAATTCAAAGAAAACCCCATGGGCATCCAAATGGTGGGTTCGCCTGATGCCAATAAGCTGACGTATCAGCTGCCGGATAATTTTCAGACAGCGGAAGCGAGCGGCTCCATCAACGATATTTTAGATTATCAGATTAGCGCTGACGGCCTGCTGACCATTGCCTTCAAGGAAGTCCTCGTCGAAGGAAGCCCCCAGTTCTATAACCAATCTCTGAATAACGTCGTGGTCACCCTGTCGGTGGGTGCCATGGTGAAGCTGCTGCCTCCGGGCAACGCTCCGACCATCTCTTTCGGGGATCATGTGCTGGACATCACCGTTACCAACGGTGCTGTGCTCAGCGCCGCTAAAACCGGCGTCTATTCGCCGACAGCTCAGGCTATCGCCTACACGGCTACCGCCGACCTGAAATACGGCGTCCTGTCGGGCCTTACGATGACAGAAAATGTGCCGGACGGGCTGGTGCTGGTGCCCGGATCCGTTACGGTCATGCTACAGAGCGCCGATGGCTCGATCCGGACGATCGCAGAAAATGCCAGCACCTTCGACCTGAGCGGCCTGCCTTCCTCCCTGAATGGCGGGAGCAAGGTAATCGTTACCTATACCATGAAGGTGCAGGATTCCGTATATCAGGACCCTGCGGCCACTTCGGCAATCAACCGGTCTGTCACCAAATCAAACACCGTTACCTTTAAAGGAAATACCCTGGACGATCAGGAGCTCCGGGCCTCGGCGGTTCACCGGGCCAGCATCCCGCTGAACCGCTTGTCCAAGGGATATGCGACGGATCTGGTCACGTTGACGTTGCCTGGCGGCAGCACGGTGTCGGCCATTCGCTGGATCATGACTATCGGTGATGGCTCTCAGGATGTAGGCGGGAAGGTACTGCGGGACGTGATGGGTTCGGGACTTCACCACGTCAACGGGATCGGCTATCGATATTACCCTGTGGGAGGGAGCGACTACCTCTCCAGCACGTATACGCAGGTCGCCTGGGGGACAAACGGCCTGACGAAGACGGAAGACGGCTTTACCTGGACGCTGCCGAGCGCGTCCTTGATCATGATAGAATACTACACCACCTACGATGCTCCGCCGGCGGGGGTGGGCAGCAAGGTTTACACCAATACTGCCCGGCTTGAAGGTTACACGGGAAGTGCTGCCAACAGCTACCGGGTCGCCGGAGATATCGGAGAGGCAAGCATCACGAAAACCGTTGATGTGTCGCGAACAGAGGCAAGCGAGGAATATATCTATTTCACCATTGAGGCGCAGCTCCCCGGCGGTCTGGAGGGACAGCCCTATTGGCTGACGGACACCATGCATATCAGCCTGGCCAACGGCGCGAAGGATTATGTTTGGAACAGGCCCGTTATCGAATCTGTTACCGTGACGCCTGAGGGCAGCGCACCCGTGGAGCTGACAGCCTACACTACGGGAGGAGCCGCAAGCGGGCCCTATTACACCCTGCTTCAGGAAACGGGATCAAGCAGCTTCTATAGGTTTAACATCGGGTTTAACGTTACGCCGGGAGCCTTTACGGTGAGCGGAAAGGATAACAGCAAGTGGTTCCTGTCCTCCCCCTCTGCGGTGAGCGTCAAGTACGCCGTGTCCCGGAATGCTTCCAAATGGGGCAATCCCTCCCCAGGCCCGACCCTTCAGGAGATGCTGGCCGCCTCCGGTACGCTGATCAACGCCGTGGAGGATGCCTTAAAGAATAAGAGCCTTGATGGATATCGTGAAACGGATACTCTGTCCAAATCCGGTGAAATCCAGGCAGACGGCAGCATCAAGTATTCGGTGGTCTTTCTCAACAGGGGGGAAGATGATCGTCAAATCATCCCGCGATATGCCAGCAATCTCTCCCTGCAGGATGCTTTATCCGAGAATCAGGAGTTCGACGCATCCAGGGGCATGACCATTACCGCCGTCGGTGCCACGGCTGCCCTCACCAAAACCTTTAGCGACGTCAATGTGGCGATCGACGGGAATCAGCTGACGGCCAGCTCCGCAGCTCTTGAAGCCTTCCTGAAAACATCTGCCGCCAACACAGCCGTCCGCTATGAATTTACCTACTATACCCGGGTAAAGGAGGGGGCTCTGGAAAATACTGACAGCACCTGGGCCACCCTGACCAATCGCGCTCAGCTTCTCTGGACCGCGAACGGCAGCACCCACGAGAGCGATTTTGCAGACGCAGTGATCGACTATAACACGGGACTGCTGGACAAGAGCATGAACCGGACGCAGGGGGAGGCAACCGTTGACTTTACCATCGAAATCAACAAGCGCGCCCAGGCGCTGGCCGGAGGAGCGGAAACGCTGACCGTATACGACCAGATGAATACCGAATCTCTGTCGCTTCGATGGAGCTCGGTGAGCGTTGAGCGCAACACCGGCGCCGGATGGGAAGCATTGGATCCTTCTGGCTACACCAAGAGCTACGATGCCGCCACCGGCCTGATGACTGTTACGGTACCCAACCGCACCCACCTGCGCATTACCTACACGGCCCAGATTACCAGGACGGGGCAGGTGACCATCAGCAACAGAGCCTGGCTGGAGGGCGCACCCCAGACTGTGGTCGATGTAAATGACGCGCAATTCAGCGTCAGCAACCTGGGGATCAGTGCCGGCGGTTCTGCCGTCGGGTTTACGCTGAAAAAGCAGGACACCTTTGGCAATGCGCTGGCAGGAGCAGAGTTTGCCCTGTACGTGCCTAATCAGAGCCTGGTACCGGCCAGTCCCAATACCCCCGCTGATGTGCCGCGAACGGTCGTAAGGAAGGATGAATTGGATAATGATCAGACCCTGTACCTCTACGGCGTCTTTCGCACAGGGGCGGACGGGACCATTGACCTAAGGTCTGCCGGATATCTGGTCGCTAATGACGGGCTGCACCTGCTTCGGGAAATTTCCGCCCCTGCGGGGTTCCAGCTGCCGGCCGATCCGGAAACCCTGTTTTATGTGCTTTCCGCTCAAAAAAACCTGCCCGCCGACAGTCACATTAAGGGCGTCTGGAATGATTCCGTGCTTTCGATTACCAATCTGCGAAACGGGGTCGATCTGGTGGTGAAAAAAGTGTGGAACGATCAACATAACACCAGCGGCAGGCCGAACATCCTCCCGATCATTGTCCGGGGCGAGCACCCTGCCGGGGTGATCACGGGCAGCGCCGTTCTGTCGTCCAATAATAACTGGACGGCAACCTTCCAAGGCGTGAGCGGCGATGCTGTCTGGAGCGTCGAGGAATACGATGTACCAAGCGGCTATACCAAATCGATCACAAGCAGCGGTCTGGTCAACGGCACGATTACCTTTACCATTACCAACACCCTCGGCGGAGGCAGCGGAGGCGGGGGTGGCGGCGGTGGCGGCGGCCCCACCATCATTCCGGATGGCAACACGCCTCAGGGAACCACCACGCCGGCCATCACCGACCCGACCACAGTGATCCCGGACGGGATCGTGCCGGCAGACAATACCAGCCTGAGACCTTCCCTGCCGCAGACCGGTCAGAATTGGATCCTGGTTTGGGTCCTTTCGGCAGCGGGAATTCTTCTGCTCTTGGCGGGGCTCTTCGTCCGAAAGCGCAGCTCCTTCGGCAAGCATGAAGCATAAGATTTTGATAGGTGGAGGGCTGTTGCTGGTGGCAGCAGCCCTTTTCCTTGTCGG
>JBGYKY010000071.1:0-3055 GCA_041836105.1 Bacillota bacterium
CCATCGGGGACTTCAAAAGGTTTAAGGAGGAGGGCCGGCGGTTCAGCTATGTGACGGCGTACGATTATACCATGGCATCCATTATCAATGACAGCCAGGTAGAAATCATCCTGGTGGGCGATTCCCTGGGCATGATCATGCTGGGATATAAGGGGACCGAATCCGTAACCATGGACGATATGATCCATCACATCCGGCCGGTGGTCAAGGGAGCGCCCGACACCTGGATCGTCGGCGATATGCCCTTCGGCTCCTACAACGTCAGCGATGAGGAAGCGGTGAGAAACGCCAACCGGCTCATCAAGGAAACCAATTGTGACTGCATTAAGCTGGAAGGAGGCGTTGAAATGGAATCTCGGATCCGGGCCATTGTGAAAGCCGGGATCAATGTCATGGGGCACATCGGGCTGACGCCTCAAACCGCCTCTGCTCTGGGCGGCTTCAGGGTGCAGGGGGGCACCCCCGAAAGCGCTAAAAAGCTTATTGAGGATGCCATCACTCTGGAAAAAGCCGGATGCTTCTCTATGGTGCTGGAATGCGTACCGTCGATGGTGGGGAAAGCAGTGGCCGAGGCGGTGAGCATTCCGGTATTGGGCATCGGTGCCGGCCCTCATGTAGACTGCCAGGTGCTGGTGACCCAGGATATGCTGGGCATGTACGGAGATTTTACGCCGAAGTTTGTTAAGCAATACGCACAGCTGCGCACGGCCATGGTAGAGGCACTGAATGCGTTTCATCGGGAAACCTTGGACGGCAGCTTTCCGTCGCCGGAATACTGCTTTAACAAGGAGGTAGATATTCCCAAGCTGTATTGAGCAAAATAGTTCAAACGGGGTTTCAAGGCGCTTAGCTCGCGGGACGGCAAGGAGGTCCACTATGAAAATCGCTATTGTCGGCGCGGGAGCCATGGGCTGTTTGTACGGTGCCAGGCTGTCCGTCGTGGAAGAGCACCAGGTGGTGCTGCTGGACGTCTGGCAGGAGCATGTGGATGCGGTGCGCGCCCGGGGCCTTTTGGTGGAGGAAGGAGGAGCGATTTTTTCATACCGAAGGGTGACGGCGGAAAGCCGGGCGGAAGCCGTCGGGCCGGCAGACCTGGCCATCCTTTTTGTCAAGTCAACGAAGACCGCGGAGGCTATGGAATCAAGCAGGGCAGTTTTTGGGCCGGATACTACCGTTCTGACCCTCCAGAACGGATTGGGGAATACCGACATCATCGGCCGGGTGGTGGTGCCCACCAATATTTTGGCGGGAACCACGGCCCACGGCGCCACCATGCTGGGCCCCGGAAAAATCCGCCATGCAGGCTTCGGTAAAACCGTGCTGGGCGCGCTGGAGCCCGGTCGGCAGGAGCTGGCGGAGCGGATCGGCGCCCTGTTTCGGAGGGCGGGGCTGGAAACGGAGACTTCCGCAAACGTGATGGGACTGGTGTGGGATAAGCTGTTGGTCAATGTGGGCATCAATGCCCTGACAGCCCTGACCGGGCTGGAAAACGGCGCGTTGCTCCGATATCCGGAGCTGACGCAGCTGATGGAGGAGGCGGTCCGGGAGGGCGTCTCTGTGGCCAAAGCGGCGGGGATCACTCTCGGCTTTTCCGATGCGGTGGCGCATACCAGAGAGATCTGCCTGGCCACAGCGGGCAACCGCTCCTCCATGCTCCAGGATGTGGCCAACGGAAAGGAAACGGAGATCGATATGCTCAACGGCGCTGTCCTGCGGGAGGGGCAGCGATACGGTGTGGACACACCCGTCAACCGGGTTCTGACCAGTCTGATCCGGATCAGGCAGCGAGACAGAGGGTGAGGCGCAGAATGAAAAGGATCGCAGTGATCGTGGGGCATTGCGGCAGCGGAAAAACTGAGTTTGCTGTCAACTATGCCCTGATGATGGCTCGGCAGGGACGGCAGACCTCTCTGGTGGACCTGGATATCGTCAACCCGTATTTCCGCAGCAGAGAACAGCAGGCGCTGTTGGAGGCCGCCGGTATCACAGTGTACGGAAACAGCTTTCGCAGGGAGATCACCTCCGATCTGCCCGCGCCGGATCCGGCAATCCGAGCGCCGCTGGAATCCTCGGAGCAGCAGGTGGTGGTGGATGCCGGAGGCGACCGGGCCGGCGCACGGATCTTGAATCAATATCGAAAATATCTTGCGGATCCGGGAGAAACGGAGGTGCTGTTCGTCGCCAACGGGAATCGGCCGGAAACCGATTCCCCCGAAAAAGCCCTTTTCCACCTGCGGGAGATCGAGGAAGAATTGGGACTGGGGATTACCGGATTAATCAACAACACTCATCTGCTTCGGGAAACCACCCGGGCGGACCTGGAAAGGGGCATGGCGCTGGTCGAGGCGCTTTCCGCGGCAACGGGGATCCCCGTCCGATTCCACTGTGGGGTGGAGGAATGGGTAGCGCCTCCGACGCCTTCGGAATTTTTCCCGATGACGCTGTATCTGCGTCCGGCGTGGATGGATCGGTAGCGTTGCAGGGGCGGGGAACGCGGGTGCCGGGATCCGCAGAGCTCCGGCCGGGCCAGGGTGCCGGACCAATCGGCCGCTGTTATTCGTCATCGCATCCGTGATATCATGAGAAAAAAGCAAAGCAATCAATGCAACAGGAGAAAAGAATGGCCATTAAAACCATTGTAGAATTTAATGAAGATAAATGTAAGGGCTGTGAGCTCTGTGTTTCCGTATGTCCTAAAAAAATCCTGCGTGTGGATCGGGAACAGGTGAACGCTCGGGGATACCATCCTGCCGGCGTCCGGGACACCACCCTATGCATCGGCTGCGGGAGCTGCACCATGATCTGCCCGGATGGCGTGATCCGTCTCGTGAAGGAATAGTGGGAGGGATCATGAAGGAAAAAAAGCTGATGAAGGGGAACGAAGCGCTGGCCGAGGCGGCGCTTCGGCATGGATGCCGTTTTTATTTCGGGTATCCCATTACGCCACAGGGTGATGGGACGAAGCAGCCCCGCCGGGATACCCCTTTCGCGCAGGAGGCCGATGGCCTCCCTGACAATCCGGGCCGTGGAGCCATAGGCCACAAGAATAAGCTCC
>JBGYKY010000072.1:0-3782 GCA_041836105.1 Bacillota bacterium
CATCGTCCCCTCTACCAACCCTACCTCTACGGCGATTTTTAAATCCATGATCGCTATCAAAGCCAGAAATGCCATCGTCTTTTCCCCGCATCCATCGGCAGCCAAGTGTACCATGAAGGCCGCGCAGCTGATGAATGAAGCGGCGGTTGCGGCGGGGGCACCGGCCAACATCATCGGCTGCATCTCTATGCCCACCATTGACGCTACCAATGCGCTGATGAAGGCGAAGGAGGTGGCCATGATCATCGCTACCGGCGGGCCGGGGATGGTACGGGCTTCCTACAGTGCCGGGAAGCCGGCGCTGGGCGTGGGTGCAGGGAACTGCCCGGCCTATATCGAAAAGACGGCCAACGTGAAAAAAGCGGTAGAAAACATCCTGGCCAGCAAGACCTTTGACTACGGGACCATCTGTGCGTCGGAGCAGTCCATCATCGTAGAGGAATGCAACCGGCAGGAGGTCGTCGCCGAGCTGACCCGCCAGGGCGGATATTTTATGACGCCGGAGGAGACACGGAAGGTTTGCGCCCTGCTGTTCAAGCCGGGCACGCATGACATGAACGCCAGGTTTGTGGGGCGGTCGCCGCAGGTCATTGCTGACGCTGCCGGTATCACCATCCCTCCGGGCGTGAAGGTGCTGATCGGCGAGCAGAAGGGCGTAGGCCCCGACGATCCGCTGTCCTACGAAAAGCTGACCTCAGTACTGGCCTTCTACACTGTGGCCGATTGGCATGAGGCCTGCGAGCTCTGTATCAAGCTGCTGCAAAACGGGATCGGCCACTCCATGAGCATCCACACCGAGGATCGGGAAATGGCCATGAGGTTTGCGGCCAAGCCCTCCTCCCGCATCCTGGTAAACACCGGGAGCACCCAGGGAGCCACCGGAGCCAGTACGGGCCTGCTGCCGTCCTTTACCCTGGGATGCGGGACCTGGGGCGGAAGCTCCGTTTCTGAAAACGTTAGCCCCCTTCATCTGATCAACATCAAGAGGGTTGCCTTTGGGCTCCGGGACTGCGCCACTCTGGCCGCCTGGGATCCGGAATTTAACTACCCCGAGCTGTCCGTGGCGGCTTCCGGAGCGGAAGCTCCGGCGGTCGGCAGCCCTGGGACCGCCGCTTCATCTGTTCCGTCCGGCAATACTGACAATGAGAAGCTGCTGAAGCTGATCAACGAGCTGGTAGGGGCAATGAAGGAGGGGAAGCTGAATGGATAAGTATGAAGCCATGCTGCAGCTGCTGGAGGAAGCCATCCGGGCCAACCGGGCCGGCGTGGCTGCCGGAAGCGCCGCCATCGGCACCGCCGCCGGCGGATGCAGCGAGGACGATATTCCTGTAGGAATTTCCAATCGGCATGTCCACCTCTCTCAGCAGGATCTGGATACCCTTTTCGGGAGCGGCTTTCAGCTGACTCGGATGAAAGACCTTTCCCAGCCGGGCCAGTTTGCCTGCAAGGAAACGGTGACCATATGCGGCCCGAAGGGTGCCATTGAGAAGGTTCGGATTCTGGGGCCTGCCCGGCCTCAAAGCCAGGTGGAAATCCTGGCCGGGGATTGTGTCCGGTTGGGCGTGCCCGTGGCCCTGCGGATCTCCGGTGATCTGGCCGGGTCGCCTGGGCTGACCCTCATCGGGCCGAAGGGCTCGGTACAGCTGCAGGAAGGCGCCATCGTCGCTCTGAGGCACATCCACATGACCCCGGAGGACGCGCAGCGCTTCGGCGTTCGGGACGGGCAGACGGTAGACATCGAGGTATCCGGAGAGCGGGGCGGACTTTACCGCAACGTAGCTGTCCGGGCCAATCAGGCCTCTGCTCTGGAGTGCCACCTGGACATCGAAGAGGCCAATGCGATGAACATGAATTCGTTATCAAAAGTTATCATAAAAAAATAAAGGTTTTAGGAGGAAAAAGAGATGAAATATGATGCATTAGGAATGATCGAAACCAAAGGTCTGGTAGGCTCCATCGAAGCAGCCGCCGCCATGGTGAAGGCAGCGAACGTATACCTGATCGGCAAGGAGCATGTAGGCGGCGGACTGGTGACCGTTATGGTACGAGGCGACGTCGGCGCTGTCAAGGCCGCTACCGACGCCGGTGCCGCTGCCGCTCAGAGAGTTGGTGAGCTGATTTCGGTTCACGTAATCCCCCGACCCCATGCGGAGGTGGAAAGCATTATCCCCCACCTGAACAGCGAAGGCGGCAAGGACGTAAAATAAGCAGACGGGCACAGCCTGCACTGTAGACATCAGGCCAGAAAGAGTCAGACCGGCAGGGCGCAACGCCCTGCCGGTCTGACTCTTTTTGCGCCCGCTTCATTCAGGGCCCCTTTCAGATCCGGGATATCAGTCCAGCACCGTTCGGCTGATAATTTCGTCCTGAACCTCCTTGCACAGCTCCACAAAGAATGCGCAGTAACCGGCGACCCGGACGATGAGGTCACGATGGGCCTCCGGATGCTCCTGGGCATCGGACAGGGTGGCATTATCCACGCAGTTGAACTGCATCTGGCCGTTGCCCAGGAGAGAGGCGGAGCGAAGCAGGGTGACCAGAGCCTCCCTTCCCTGAGGCTCTTCGGGGAAGGCCCTGCTGATTTTGAAATTGTGGGCCATTCCCAGGCTCATGGATTCCACGTTAAGCTTGGAAACAGATTTAATCACTGCCGTGGGCCCTTTGACATCGGCTCCCTGGGTAGGGCTCATGGCATCGGACAGAGGTGCATAGGCCGCTCGCCCGTCGGGAGTTGCGCCGATCATTTCTCCAAGGGGCGTGTTGAAGGATTGAGAAAGGGTTCCGTGGATCTGCCGGGCGAAGAGAGAGGGATAGGCGTTCATCCGCTGCTCCGTGTAATCGATAATATCCCGGGCGATCTGATCGGCATAATCGTCGTCGTTTCCGTATTTCGGCGCAGCCAGGCAGTCCCGGCGGATCTGCTCAAAGCCCGCCCAGTCTGCGTCCATGGCCTCCTTGATCTGGGCCAGGGTGTATTTTTTATCGTCGTACACCAGCTTTTTGATAGCGGCCATGCTGTCCGCATAGGTGGCCAGGCCGGCAAAGATGGTGCCCGGCCCTTCGTGGCGAACGGCGCCGCCGGCCGTGACGTCCATCCCCTTTTCCATACATCCCTCAATAAAAAGAGACATATAGGGAGTGGGGTTGACGTCCCGGAAGACCTCCTGAATGATAACGGTGCCCCGACAGTTCATATCGATCAGGTGGTCCAGCTGCCGCCGCACGGCGTCGTGAAAGGCCTCGTAGGTGTCGAAGCTGTCCAGGCTGCCGGTATCCAGCCATTGGGTTTCCCCATAGGACTTCAGGACACCCCGGTTCATAGCCAGCTCGATGGTAACGGGCCACTGGGTAAAGCCGCCGGCTGTCCATTGGTGGATCCGCCCGCTTCTCTGAGGCTCGACGCAGCCCATGAGGCTATAGTCCCGGGCATCGTCAAAGCTGTATCCCTTATGGAGCATCATTTTAATATGGGCATCGTCGAAATGGCAGGCAGGCATACCGCCGCCCGCCCGAATCAGATCCACGATCTTTTCCAGGTATTTGCGGGGAGATTGATTATGGATGCGGCAGGCCAGAGTGGGCTGATAGATCTTGACCAGCCGGACGGCGTCCATAATCAGATAGGTCAGCTCGTTGACACCATCGCCCCCCTCCCGGCGGAGGCCGCCGACGCACATGTTGATAAAGGGCATATACCCGGCAAAGTATTTGGCTGTGGCTCCCGGCGTATACCAAATCATTTCCGAGCATTTCAGCATGAAGCAGCCCATCAGCTCAAATGC
>JBGYKY010000073.1:0-15158 GCA_041836105.1 Bacillota bacterium
CACCGTGGCCCAGATCATCAACAGCGTCCAGTTAAAGCTGATCAATGGTGTGTATAAATGTACGTCAGTCATTGTTCCGGATTCCCCCCTCTCGCTGCTGCCATGCTTTCTGTCGAGCCTACAGCATGCCTACCAGCGGGTTGACAAACAGCAGTACCATGGCAATGAGGAAGGCAAAAATCCCCGTGGTCTCAGCTACCGCCTGGCCGACCAGCATGGTTCTCAGAATATCGCCCTGAGCTTCCGGCTGTCTGGCAACTCCCTCTACGGCTTTTCCGGCGGCATAGCCCTGCCCCAGGCCAATGCCGACGGCAGCCAGGCCGATACAGGCGGCGGCAATAGCGGACAATCCCAATACAAAGGCTTCTGGTGTAACTAATGGCATAACGGTACCTCCTTGTGGTATGTGATAAGATTTTTAATGATGGTCCTCGCTGCCGTGGATGACAATCTCCATGGAAACGAATACCATGGTTAACATGGTGAAGATAAAGGCCTGCAAAATCGGCTCGAATACGTCGAAAAACAGGTTAAAGGGCAGGGGAATAACCGCCTGCAGCAGGGGGATGGGCAGATGCAGGGCATGGGAGCCTGCCTCCAGCGCCGTAAAGATCAAGGCCATCACGATGGCACCCCCCAGAATATTGCCGAAAAGTCGGAAGCCCAGTGAGATAGGGAAGGAGACCTCCTCGATGATCTTCAGCGGAAGCATAAAGGGGTACGGGCTGCACATATGTTTTATTTTGCCTCCGAAGCCCATGCTTTTGATGCCGTTGTACTGCATCAGGAAGCAGGTGGTCAGCGCCAGCGCAAACGCCGTGTTCACATCGGCGGTTACCGGCCGAAATCCCCAGAGACCGAGAGAATTGGCCAGGAGCAGAAAGATGAACAGCGTGCCGATGTAAGGGGCAAAGCGGGAATTGTGCTTGCCCATAGTCCCCTCCGTAAGCTTGTAGATCCCCTCCACGATCATCTCCGCCACGACCTGCTTTCCCTTGGGACGCAGCTCCAGACGGTGCGCAGACCAGAGCGCCAGCACCACCATGACCACTGCAACGATGATGGCAAAGAAAACCGTTTCGGTGATAAATACGCCGCTGTCACCAAAGCCGACGATAATCCTGGGCCCCAGATTATTCAAATCATGCATTATTCTTCCTCCCCCCAAAGACCTCTTCGTTTTTCCCTTCGGCGCTCTTTTTCCCGATCCTCCCGCTCCAGCTCCGCCATGACCTCCGGGCGAACCTTTCGATCCGTGGAAAATTTGGTTTTCCAGCCATGAATATAATAGATCGCCAGCTTTACCGTCAGAAAGCCCAGCGTACAGGCCAGGGCGGCCCGGTTGCCGACCTGAAAGGATGACAGCAGGGCAACGGCATAAATCACCAGCCGCAGCAGATAACTGAAAAATACCGATGCCTTTTTTCCGGTCGCCAGCGCCCGGGCAAAGGTGAAAGCCATAATATTAAAATTGACGATGGAAATGCAGGTCCCGAGAAGCAATCCATACCCAAAGGGGACATCGAGGCCGAGGAAGGGGAGAGAGAGCAATTCCATCATCACCATGATGATAACGGCATGAAAAAAGATCCTATTTTTAAACTCCGTCAGGTCCTTCATCTGCCCGTCCTTCTTGCAAAACAAAAATACCCGGCCATTATACAGTATCAGTAAACGTTACACACATTATAGCCCCCTGAAGGTAAAAGTAAAGAACTATTTTGGTGATTTAAACTATTTTTATATCCGGTTTCGTTTTTTCAGCTTTCTTTGCGGTTTCTGACAAATCTTTGATAACATTTTTGACCCGCGCCGGAGCCAGGCGCTCAAGCCTGCCGGGGACCGCTGCCGACAGAGTGTCCTTCGGGTTCAGCGCGAATGAAATAAGGCTTTGCTCCCGATGGGCAAAGCCATTTTTACAAGAGCCTTTCCATGGGTTCGGTCTTGACGGCTACGGCAGGCGCCGGCTGATTACATCAACGATCCGTTCCGCGGCCCGCCCATCCCCGTAGGGGTTGGCGGCCCGGGCCATCCGGTCGTAGCTGCCGCGATCCGACAGCAACTCGCTGGCCATAGTGAAAATGGTTTCCTCCTCCACCCCGGCCAACTTCACCGTTCCGGCTTCCACCGCCTCGGGCCGTTCCGTTTCCCGCCGCACTACCAGCACCGGTTTCCCCAGGGAGGGCGCTTCCTCCTGCATGCCGCCGGAGTCGGTGATGATCAGGTACGATCGGGCCATCAGATTGACGAAGGGCTGATACTGGAGAGGCTCTATCAGATGGATCCGCTCTGCGCCCGACAAAATCCTGCCGGCAATTTCCCGGACTCGGGGATTCATGTGAACGGGGTATACCACCTCCACATCGGAAAATGCCTCTGCGATCCGGCGAATGGCGCTGAAAATATGCTCCATATTTTCTCCCAGGTTTTCCCGACGATGACAGGTGACCGTCACCACCCGGCGTCCCTGGAAATCCAGGGATCTCAGAGGTTCCTCCTGAAAATCATAGGGCCTCCCCGCCACCTGCAGCAGAGCGTCAATGACGGTGTTGCCGGTGACAGCGATCCGCCCTGCCGGGATCCCCTCGGCCAACAGATTCTTCCGGTTGTTCTCCGTGGGCGCAAAATGAAGCTCTGCCAAATGCCCCGTCAGCACCCGATTGACCTCCTCCGGAAAGGGGGAATACTTGTCATAGGTTCGCAGGCCCGCTTCCACATGGCCTACGGGGATCTGCTGATAAAAGGCCGCCAGCGCCGTGGCAAAGGTGGTGGTGGTGTCTCCGTGAACCAGCACCATGTCCGGCCGCTCCTTTTTCAGCACCTCCTCCATCCCCATCAGCACAGAGGACGTGATCATGCTGATCGTTTGGTTTGGCTTCATGATGTCCAGATCATAATCCGGGGTCAGCCGAAACAGCTCCAGTACCTGATCCAGCATCTGGCGGTGCTGAGCGGTGACACAGAGCACCGCTTCAATATCCGAGCGTTCCCGGAGAGCCCTGACCACAGGCGCCATTTTAATGGCTTCGGGACGGGTGCCGAAAACCGTCATTACCTTCATTGCTGATCCTCCCTCTTCGCTTCTTCCTCTGAACCGCAGGAGCAGGACGGGCCGCCGGGCAGTTTCCCCGACCCGGGGATCCGGTTCTCGCGCCCCGAATTATCCGCGCCCGGAATCCGGGGATTTCCGGTTCCCTCCAGCTTCTCCCGGGCCGCTGCATCTACTGCATCGATGCCCAAAGGCTGTCGGGTATAGTCGGTCACATAGATATAGATAAAGGTGGCGGCGATGATGACCAGCCCGGCCGTTTCCAGAAACAGGTCCCGGCTGTAGAGGATAGCAGCGATGCCCATAACGCCGCTGATTCCATAGATCATCAGCACCGTCCGCCGCTGCCCCAGCCCCACGGCCATCATCCGGTGATGCAGATGGCCCTTGTCCGCCTCCATAATCGGCCGGTGATTGACCAGTCGGCGGAGAATGGCGAAGGCCGTATCAAAGATGGGAATCCCCAGGACCAGCACCGGAACGATGGTGGCTACTACCGTAGCGCCTTTGACCGGGCCCATAATGGACAGGGTCGCCAGCATAAAGCCCAGGTAGAGGGAGCCGCTGTCTCCCATGAAAATCCTGGCCGGATGAAAGTTGTAGGGAAGGAATCCCAGCGCGCTCCCGGCGATGGCCATCATAGCTGCCGCAACCTCCGTCATGCCGTGGATGTAGGCGGTATAAGCGATGGCCAGAGAAGCAATGACAGAAACACCGCCGGCCAGGCCGTCTAACCCGTCGATCAGGTTCACCGTGTTGGTAATGCCCACAATCCAGAGGATCGTAAAAAGATACCCGGTGATGCCCACCATATAGCTATGGCCGTTCCCGAAGTGATTAGTGATAAACTGAATCCGGATGCCATAGGCAAACACGATGGACGCGCAGACGATCTGCCCCGCCAGCTTCGCCTTGGCCGGCATGCCCTTCAGGTCGTCCCAGACTCCCAACCCGTAAATACAGAATCCGCCCAACAGAACCCCCGTGATCCGGGGATCTGAGCGGAGAAACAGAACGATGGCCGCCATGGAGCCCACAAAAATGGCCATGCCGCCGAACCGGGGCATCGGCTTGCTGTGCATCCGCCTCCCATCCTTGGGAATATCTACAGCGCCAATCCTGGGCGCCAGCCAAATAGCTGCCGGCGTCAGCATCAGGCTCAATGCCAGGGCTGTTCCGAATGTCCATAAATAATTCATATCCTGCCGCTATTCCCCCAATAGTACGGTTCGAATCCCCGCTTCTGCCAGAATATCCACCGACAGCTGATCCGGATACCCTTCCCGGACGACGATCCGCTTGATTCCCGCGTTAATAATCATTTTCGCACAGATGATACAGGGCTGATGGGTAATATAAATGGTCGCACCTTCGATGCTCAGCCCCATGGACGCCGCCTGAATGATAGCGTTTTGCTCCGCATGAAGCGCGATACACAGCTCATGCCGCTCTCCGGACGGGATATTCATTTTTTCCCGCAGGCAGCCGCCGCGGTCCTCGCAGTGCTTGATCCCCCGGGGAGCTCCGTTGTAGCCGGTGGCCACAATCCGCTTGTCCGAAACGATCACCGCACCCACCTGACGTCTGAGGCAGGTAGAACGCTTGGCCGCCAGCTCCGCCACTTCCATGAAATATTCGTCCCAGCTTGGTCTTTCCATATCGTCACTCCTGTATCCTTCCTGCCGCCGTATCCGACATTTTCCCATCCTTTGCGGTCTGCCCCGGCAGCTGCCGCTCCCGGTTCATTCCCCTTTATCGCCGGCTGTCAGCAGGCTCCGGAGATATTGACGGCCCGCTTACCGCATCGCCAGCAGCGCTTCGACGGACTCGTCGTAGTGAACCCGGGCCAGGTAGAGCCCCTGAGGCGGCGCTGTGTGGCCGGCCCGCTGCCGGTCCCTCCCCTCGATCATCGCCGGGATATCCGTCGGCGACAGCTTCCCTACGCCCACATCCACCAAGGTCCCGACGATGATCCTCACCATATTGTAGAGAAATCCGTCCCCCGTGACTTCAACGGTCAGTAAACGCCCCGAGGATCCCGCATCCGGCCCCTCTGGCCGCCGGGCCTCACAGCCGGATGCGGCCGGCAGGAGCGTCTCCCGGATGTCCAGGCGGCTGATGGTCCGAACGGTAGAAGGCAGCTCCTTGCCGCCGGAAGCCTGAAAGCATTTGAAGTCATGGGTCCCCACCATGGCCTCCGCCGCCTCCCGCATGGCCGAAAGGTCCAGCTCGCGGTCCACCTGGTATGCGTAATTCCTCTGAAACACGTCGGCTTCCCGGCAATTTCGCAGCCTGTACAGGTAGGTCTTCCCCCGGGCATTGAACCGGGCGTGAAAGCCTTCGGGAACCTCCCGAAGGTCAACGATGCGGATATCTCCCCCGCTGCCCAGACGATTCTGTCCTCCGGCCAGCAGATTGTTAGCCGCGATTCGGATCCTGTCGGTAGGAATGCCCCATTCCCCCCGAAAGCCGGCTCGCTGCCCAAAGGCATGCACACCGGCATCGGTACGGCTGGTGCCGTCAATCCGGACGGGAGCGCCGCAGACCTTGGAAAGAACCGCCTCCAGCTCTCCCTGTACCGTCCTCACACCGGGCTGCCGCTGCCACCCGAAAAAGCCGCTGCCATCATATTCGATGGCCATCAGCAGATTTTTCATTGTATCCCCTCTTTTTCGCCGCTGCGCGCCTCCGCTCCTGCCCACGCCGGCCGTCGTTGCTCTCGCGGCGGGCCGCCAAGGGCCTTCGCCCGCCTTCTAAGCCTTCTCATCGGCCGCAGACCGCTATTTTTTCATTATATACCAGAACGCCCCGAGTGTAAATCCTTAACCCAGCAGCAGGTACAGGATAGCGCCGCCGGCCAGGAAGGGCCCCAGGGGGCCCCGGTCGTTAAGGCGAATCGTTCTTCGAAGCAGCAGAAAGCCGTAATAGATCCCACTGGACAGAAACCCTGCGGCCAGTGCGAAGATCATTCCGCGAGGCCCCAGAATAAATCCCAGCGCGCCCATCAGCTTTACATCCCCCAATCCGAGAACCTCCGTTTTGGCCAGCAGTCGTCCTGTACCGTATACCAGCAGCATGATGCCCGCTCCCATGGCCAGGCCGACAGCCGGATACAGAAATCCCTGATGGAAGGGGATGAATCCGAATCCGGTAACCGCCAGCAGGGCGATCAGCGGATCCGGCAAAACCATCGCTTTGATATCGGTAAGGATCAGTAACGTCAGGATCCAGACAGCGGCAAAGGCAGGCAGCATCAGCCGCCAATCCCCGGCACAAAGCCGCAGGGCCGTCAGCAGAAAAAAAGCGGAAAAAAACCATTTCCAGGGGTAGTCCTTCAGCTTCAGCTCCTTGCGGGCCCGCTGTTCCTCCGGCGGCTCTCCGTCCTCCCAATACCAATGATCCGGGATCCGATTAAAGGCGCTCACCAGCCGGTGTCCGGAAAAAGCTCCCAGCGGGATGCCGGCCAGTGCGGCGATCATCCGCGGTAAACAGGACAACTCCATCGACAAATAGGGGAACTCCATCATGGGAAAAATTTTTCCTTTCTACTCTACTCTATAGGGCGAGGGCGTTTCTTCATTTTTTCTATATTTTACCATTTTGGTATTCAGGCTTCAAGCTCCTTGCGGCGATCTGCTCCAAATCACCTCAGATTCCCCCCCCGCGCTTATCCGGCATCGGCATGCCGCGCATCTTTTCTTGCGGATCCCCGGTAAAGCGTTTGAACATCCAGAAATTTTTCGCTATAATAGGATCTGTAAATCCAAGGAGGAAGAAGCATGGAATTCAATAGCAAAGCATATATCGACGGCTATTTGCAGCGAAGCCGGGAGGCCCAGCGGCTTTTCGAAAAAATGAGCCAGGAGCAGGTCGATCAGACGGTCTCAGCCATTGCCGACACCGTGGCCCGGCATGCGGAATATCTGGCCGTCATGGCTGTGGAGGAAACGGGCATGGGCAATGTACCCGACAAGGTGGCCAAAAATCGCCAAAAGGCCGCCATCATCGCCGACAGTCTGAAGGGCAAGCGCTCCAGAGGCATCATCGAGCGGGATCCGGACACCGGGATCACCAAGGTGGCCAAGCCCATGGGTGTCGTGGCCGCTATTACTCCCTGCACCAATCCCATCGTCACCCCTATGAGCAACGCCATGTTTGCGTTAAAGGGCGGCAACTCCATCATTATTACGCCCCATCATAAGGCGATCGGCTGCAGCACCAAAACGGTAGAGCTGATCAATGCCCGGCTGTCGGAGCTGGGGATGCCGGAGCATCTGGTGCAAATTCTGGATGTCCAGTCCCGGGAAAATACCCGGAACCTGATCGCAGCCGCCGACGTGGTGATCGCCACCGGTGGCATGGGCATGGTTCATGCCGCCTACAGCTCGGGACGCCCCGCCCTGGGTGTCGGCGCAGGCAATGTCCAGTGCATCATTGATGAGGGCTACGATTATAATACGGCGGTTCCAAAAATCATTGCCGGCCGTTCCTTTGACAACGGCATCATCTGCTCCGGTGAGCAGAGCGTTATCTGTCCGGCCGCGGACTTTGAGAGGATCCTGCGGGTCTTTGAGGAAAACGGAGCTTATGTGGTTCGAGCCCCGGAGGAGAAGGAGGCTTTCCGGAAAGCTATCTTTGACGAATCCGGCCATATGAACCGCCACGCCATCGGCCAGTCCTCACAGGCTGTCGCCGCCCTGGCCGGGATCTCCCTTCCGGAAGCCACCCGGGCCATCGTTATTCCTGCCGACGGCCGCGGAGCCGCGGATATTCTGTCCAAGGAGAAAATGTGCCCGGTCCTGTCCGCTTATCCCTATACGCAGTTTGAGGATGCCATCGAGATTGCCCGGGCCAATTTGGAAGAGGAAGGAAAGGGTCACAGCGTGGCTATCCACTCCGACGACCAGGCACGCATTGAGCAGGTGGGCGTGGAGCTTTCCGTGTCCCGCTTCCTGGTCAATCAGACCTGCGCTACCAGCGCCGGCGGCAGCGCATCCAACGGGCTCGCTCCCACCAACACGTTGGGCTGCGGCTCCTGGGGACACAACAGTCTTTCGGAGAACCTAACCTACACCCACCTGATCAATATCTCCCGAATCGCTTATCCCCTGTAGATCAAACGCGCATAGCCTATCGGTGATAGACGTTTTTTCGCTCCTGCCTTGCTGGAGCACCGCAAATGCAGTCCTTTACCGCTTTCCCTGCGGCCGACAGGAGCGCCCCCTTTTGGGAGCGCTCCTTGATTTTTCTTTCCTCACTTGTATGAGCTTTTCAGATCTACAATGCGGTTAAAGACCTTTTTCTTATCGGTAGTCAGTACCGGATCCGCCATATAATAACCGTGACGGAAAAACTGGAAGCGCTCTCCCCCCTTGGCCTCCAGGAGAGCAGGCTCCGCCATGGCCCGGATGACCTTTAGGGAGTCCGGGTTCAGCACGGTTTCTCCCTCTTCATTTTTGATCATCAGATGATCGTAGGCCCGGATGGTGATTTCCACTGCTGTTTTGGCATCCACCCAGTGGATGGTCCCCTTGACCTTCCGCCCCTCGAACCCCCCTCCGGACCGCGTCCCCGGATCATAGGTACAGAGCAGCTCCCGCACGGATCCGTCCGGATTTTTGACTACCTGCTGACAGGTGATGAAGTAGGCGCCTTTCAAGCGCACCTCATTGCCGGGGAACAGGCGGAAATATTTTTTCTCCGGGAATTCCTGAAAGTCCTCGCCGTCTATGTAAAGCTCCCGGCTGAAGGGGACCTTCCGGGTTCCCAGCTCCGGTGCCTCCTTGTTGTTTTCCAGCTCCATCTCCTCGACCCGGTCCTCCGGGTAGTTGGTGATGATCACCCGAATGGGGTTTTCCACCACGTTTCGGCTTTCCACCCGGGCCTTCAGGTCTTCCCGAATGCAGTGCTCCAGCAGAGAAATGTCCACGGTGCTGTTGGCTTTGGATACGCCGATTCGCTCGCAGAAATCCCGGATGGCCTCCGGCGTATATCCCCGCCGACGCAGGCCGGCAATGGTGGGCATCCGGGGATCATCCCACCCCTCCACATGTCCGTCGTCCACCAGAGCCTTCAGATACCGCTTGCTCATCACCGTATTGGTCAGGTTGAGCCGGGCAAATTCGATCTGCTGCGGCGGAGCCGGCCACTCCAGCTCCTGCAGGACCCAGTCGTAAAGGGGGCGATGATCCTCAAACTCCAGCGTGCAGATGGAATGCGTGATCCCCTCAATGGCATCCTCCAGGGGATGGGCGTAATCGTACATGGGATAAATGCACCACCGGTCTCCCGTGTTGTGATGCGTCTGGTGAGCAATCCGGTACAAAATGGGATCCCTCATGTTGATATTGGGAGAGGCCATGTCAATCCTGGCCCGAAGCACCATCTCTCCTTCCCGGTACTGTCCCTGCTTCATTTCCTCAAACAGCCGAAGATTTTCCGCAACCGGCCGGTTGCGGAAGGGACTTTCTTTTCCCGGCTCCGTCAGCGTACCACGATATTCTCTGATCTCCTCCGGCGTCAGCTGACACACATATGCCTTGCCCTTTTGGATCAGCCTCACGGCGCACTCGTACATGGTGTCGAAATAATCGGAGGCAAAAAGACGGCGGTTCCACATAAATCCCAGCCACTTTACGTCCTCCTCAATGGATTCCACGTATTCCACATCCTCTTTCACCGGGTTGGTGTCATCGTACCGCAGATTGCAGGCGCCGCTGTACTTTTGCGCTGTGGTGAAATTAAGGCAGATGGACTTGGCATGGCCGATGTGCAGGTATCCATTGGGCTCGGGAGGGAACCGGGTATAGATCTTTCCGCCGTATTTCCCCGCTTCCAGGTCTTTGTCAATCATGCTGTGTATAAAATTGGAAGCCACCGGGAATTCCGGGCTTTTTACATCGCTCATATGCATCCTCCTTCGTTTTTTACCTTATTGTAACACATTTTTTCCCGACATGCCCGCTGCCCCCGCTATTTTTCCGCCGGAGCCTCAGCAGGGCCGGAAGCCGGCGGCTGAGCGCCCGGATCCAGCGGCGGAGACGCCTCCAGCCTTCCTGCAACCACATAGTTCAGCGCGGAAACCACCAGTGCGCCCAGGAAAACGAACATATACCCATCCGCTCCACCGGCGTACCACACATATCCGGCCGCTAACGGGATCAGCATGGAAACGGCGTGATCCATGCTCTGTCCCATGGTCAGGGTGCGGGCAACATCGGAGGGCTCCGACGAGCGCTTCCTCACGTAGGTGGCCCTGGCCATGGAGGCCGATTCCATCAGCTTATCCATCACATAGCAAACGCAGGCCAGGACCAAAGCCGTTTTAAATTCGAAGAGCTTCAGGGCGAAAGCAAACCCCAGACAGGCAGCGGTCATCACCAGCGCCTCCAGCTTCAATGCTCTTCCCTCGCCGAACCGATCAATAAACCCTCCGAACCAGGGCTTAAAAAAAATATTGATGATGCATACCACAAAGAACAGCGCCGTGATGGTGGTCACCGGCTGCCGGTACACATCGATGAGCAGCCAGGGAACAAACGTGATGGTGATCTGCTTCCGTGCCCCGTTGATCGTGGCCAGCAGGTAATACATCCTGTATTCCCTGCGAAAAACAAAGGCCTTTTCCCCGACTACCTTTTCCTGCCCCTGGTCCAGCAGAAAAAACAGCGCGCCCGCCAGGATCATCGCTCCTCCGGCAAAGGTGAATACCGCCTGGTAGGAAACGCTCAAAAACCGATATAACAGATACAGCAGCGCGCTGCTGACGATGATGGCCAGACTCCCGAGCCCCTGAACCTGCCCCAGCCGCTTTCCGAAATTTTCTCCCTTAGCAAAGGTCATGGCAATGGTGCTGGAAAGGGGCAGGTAGATGTGCTGCCCTGTGCTGTAGACCAACAGGAAAATCAGAACCAGGGAAAACTCGTTGGGAACCAGGCCGAAAAAAATCAGGCCGATGCCGCCGATGATATTGGCCACAGCAGCAATCCGGACATCGCCCAGGTGGTTGAGCACGCCGATAATGACCACCGAAAGCAATCCTGGCAGCTCTCGGGGCGTTTCCAAAAGCGATCGCTGCATCACGGTAAAGTTCAGGTCTTCGTACAGGCGGTTGGCCAGCGAAGTGCTTTCCACAGCGGAGACCACCGCCAGCAGCACGCTGATGAGGAGGAACAGGAAGAGATTCCCCGGTATTTCCGATTTTCCGATTCGAATATTTTTCATGAGATATGCGATCCCTTTATATCACGCCCAGCTGCTTAAACAGCACAATCCAGCAGAAAATAGTGATGACGGCGGCGCCGGAGGAGTAGACCACGATCTGTCCGGCCAGCCTGTCGTCCCCATCCATCTGCTGTGCCATGGCGTAGGACGCTACAGCGGTGGGGGCGCCCACGGTAGCCAGAATGGTGCCCGTCTCGCCCGGCGAAAACCCTATCCAAACGGCCACCGGCAGGGACAGCGCCGGGACGGCAACGGTTTTGACCAGAACAGCAGCAATAATCTCTTTCCCGTAACCGACCGCTGAGGAAAAGCTGAAGCTTCCGCCCAGAAGGAACAGCGCCAACGGCGACGCCACCTGCGCCAGCTGCTTTAGGGGGGTCATCACCACCTGGGGAATGGGGATCCCGACCAGCAAAAAAAGCAGGGCCGCCGCTACCGAAAGGATCATGGGGTTCCTGGCGATCCCCGTCAGCACGCTTTTCAGCTCCACCCTTCCTTCCCGAAAGCTTTCCAGAGCGACGACCGACAAAATATTGTACAGCGGCGCCACCACCGCAATGACCAGAGCCACCAGCCCCACGTACTCCCCGCCTACCAGCAGGGAAACCACGGGCAGCCCAAAGTAGACAACATTGCCCCGGATCATCCCTACGATGAGAACCCCTATCCGCTCCCGCTTCCTTTCCAGCCGGGGCACCACCAGGAACGCCGCCAAAAACGTCACAGAGGTCACGGCAGCGATGTACCCGATCAGAGGCAGGTTCAGCAGGCGCGTCAACTCCATCTCAACGATGCTGACAAAGAGCATTGCCGGCAGGAACACCCGGAAGACCAGGTTGTTCATGGGGCGGATGACAGATTCGCTCAGCAGCCCGGCCTTTCGGGCGCCAAAGCCGGTGGCCATCAGCAGGAATATGGGCGTCATCACTTTAAAAGCAACGATAACTGCGTCCATTTCTCCCCCTTTCTTCTCCGGCTTTTCCCGTTGCCGATCCTCCTGCAGCAGGAAACTACGGCCACAGGAGGATGATGTCCGCCCGGCTCAGGCCGTCCTCTGAAATATCGTACAGCTTGGCGTTCACTCCGGGCCGGATGTCCGAAAGGCTGCCCGTCTGATACCGGTTCTTCCCTTCCGCCTTCACCAGATATACCGTAGGAGCCGCAGCCGGATAAATTTCCCGGCTCCCTCCCGCCATCCTCAGGGAAATAGAACCTCCCTGCCGATAATCCGCCACGGTCTGAAAACCGGAAGCCATGTCCTTTACCGCCTCCGCCGTTGTCACCTGCCCTTCCTCCACCGTCAGGCAATAGAGCGTCCCCTCTGCCGCCTGAACGGCGGAGGTAATGGCTTTGGCGTCCTTGGCATAATACCACTGCATCTCAGCGCCGGCCGTTAAGGTCAGCAGTCCGTCGGACAGGCTGTTGACCACGCTGTAGGCCCGTCCGGTAAAGCCTGCATCCGCCGGAAGGATCATCGCCGCGACCCTTCCCTCTTCCTTGCGGATCAACGCCGGCGTAACGGCATTCTTGTACTGCAGAGCGCTTTTCAACCGGTAGTCCTCCGCCCGGGCAGAAAGGCTCATCTCTTGGGCATACCCGGCTTTTTCTCCATAAGCCAGCACCTGTGCATCCCGGGCCAGGGGCAGCCCGGCATAGACGGAAGCAGAGGCATCGAACCGCCCCGTGGGCAGGAAGCTCCACCCTGCGCCTTCCGGTGCAGCGGCTGGAGCGCCCCAGACAGCGGCAGCCGTTGGCGTGCCCGCATGAACACCTTCGATCATGGGCAGGCTGCGATAGGTCATCTGGACGGCCATCCACCGGACCCCTGCCTCGGGCAGCGCCGCTTCCTCCGGCAAGCCTTCATAAAGCCCCAGCTCCCTGGCCTTTTCCACATAATTCTGCGGCCAGCTTCCGCTTAAGGCTCCGTCGGTATACCCGCCTGCCCGCAGGAGCATAGTAGCCAGCTCCGGCAGGGTAACCTTGCCGCCGGGCCTGAAGGTGCCGTCCGGATATCCCTTGGCAATGCCGTTTTGGGCGGCATATCCGATGTGTCCGGCGGCCCAGCCATATCCGGCCATATCGGAAAACCCGTTGCCCGCGGGAGCTTGGGTCGCCGTTCCCGTGATCAGAGCATCCGGCAGTCCCATGCTTTTCACCACCAGAACGCAGGCCTGTGCCCGGGTCAGCTCCTGAAGGGGATGAAAGCGTCCGTCTTCATCTCCGGTAACGATGCCCTTTTCCATCAGAGCAGACACCGCCGCCTCATAGGGCTGCCCTGCAACGTCCTCCGGGAGAGATGCACCGCAGGCCGTTTCCGTCGAAGGGGCGCTCAGCAGCAGCGTCAGAGCAAGCCCCGCTGCCAGGATGCCCTGAAATGCTTTCCTGCCGCCCCCTCCCGGCCGGTTCACGGGCGCTGCCCCTCGGCTGTCCCCGTTGATTTCAACCGATGCCTCTTTCTGTACGCTTCTTCCCCGCTTGATGCCCTTTATCCGCCTGATGCTCCTCATGCTGCCCCTTCTTCTCCTTCTTCTCTCAAAATCCGACGACGGCCACCGGCAGTCTGCCGGCGGCCAAAATATCTCATGCTGTCAAATCCGCTGGCAATCGCCAGCCTTGGCACACCATATCAGGTTTATCGTCTACGGCCGCTTGATCATCAGCTGCAGCAGGTAGACCGCCGCCGAAAGGCCCAGGATCAGCATAAAGGCGGTCTGATAGGAGCCGGTAGCGGTCTTGACCGCTCCGGCCGCCAGCGGCCCCAGAATGGAGCCGGGGATGATCGCGGTATTCATGACGCTGAAGTTCAACGCGTAGTTTTTGGCGCCGTAGAACAGGTTTACGTAAGCGGCATTGGTGGGCGGGATACTGCCGTAAGCAATGCCCATAAGCAGGCCGCCGGCAACAAAGAGGGGGAGACTGCTCCCGAGCATGGAAAAAGACAACAGCAGATAAGCCGCAACCATGGTTCCGTTGGCCCATATGACGGCGCGCCTTCGTCCAAAGCGATCGAAAATCAGCCCCACCGCTACCCGGCCGACCCCGTTGCAAACGGAAATGGCCCCGACGATGAGCGCTGCCTGAGCTACCGTTGCTCCCACATCCTGGGCGCCCGCGGAGGCATGGCCAATGACCGCCAGACCGGCTCCCGTCAAAATAGAGGACCAGGTAAAGTACAGCCAGAAGGACTTCCGCTTCAGCATCTGCCCGGTGCTGATCTCCAGCCCGTATTCTTCCCCCCCGCCGGCTTTCACCTGTCTGGGCGGGAGGACGTCGTTTTCTCCCGGCGGACGGATCAGCGCGCCCCCCGCCATCAGAATAACGGCAAAGGTGAAGGCCAGGATGACAAAGGTCATGCGGAAGCCTGCGGAAACGATCAGCGAGGACGCCAGCGAGCCCAGAATCAGCCCGCCACCGCCAAAGCACATGAGCAAAATCCCGGAAACGAGGCCCACCTTATCGGGGAACCATCGAATGACGGTGCTGATGTTGGCGTTGTACACCAGGCCCACGCCCAGGCCGCAGAGAACGCCATAGGACAAATAAATGCCCGGCAGCGTTTCTACCCGGGAGGATAACAGGAAGCCTGCCGCTAACAGCAGCGAGGATGCCATCACGATGGCCCGGCCCGACCGTTTCTTCAGCAGCATCCCGCTGAAAACACCGCCGATGCAGAAAAAGGTCATGGAAATGGTAAAGGTCAGAGAGGTCTCCGTTCGATTCCATCCGAACTCCGCCTCCAGCGGCTTGACAAAAATAGACCAGGCGTAGATCAGACCGATGGAGAGGTAGATCACCGATCCGGCGATAAGGATCCCGATACGTTTCATGGCTTCTCCTGTTTTCTGCTGATGCGGGCTGCGCCCATGTACGGGCGCAGCACCTCCGG
>JBGYKY010000074.1:0-3779 GCA_041836105.1 Bacillota bacterium
GTGGAGGATGTGGTAGAGCAGATCCTGAGAGAAAATCTGCCGGAGATACGGAAGGTAGTGCTGGACACCTCCGTGAGCGACGACCTGTTGGATATGGCCCGGCAGATTCTGAACAGGGAGCGGTAGCCGCGGTAGGGTCCGCGGGGCCAGCTGCCCGGAAGGGCAGGCCTTCCCGCTGCGGCAGGCGGGCCGCTGCGGGTGCCGGATTGTGAATGTGCCGCTGTGAATTGGTCGTTATTTTGTTGCGAAGCCGTTCGGCCCGTTCCGTTCGGCCCGCATGGTTAAAATATGAATAAGGAGAGATGGGATTATGTTAATGACAGGAGCGCAGTACATCGAAAGCCTGAGAAAGCTGAACACCAGAGTATATCTCTTTGGTGAAGAGGTGAAAAACTGGGTGGATCATCCGATGATCCGGCCGTCCATTGATTGCGTAGCCATGACCTACGACCTGGCTCATCAGCCGGAGTACGAGGATCTGATGACCGCGAAGTCCCACATCACCGGTGAAAAGGTCAACCGTTTCTGCCACATTCACCAGAGCACGGACGATCTGCGGAAGAAAGTCAAGATGCAGCGTCTGCTGGGTCAGAAGACGGCGTCCTGCTTCCAGCGGTGCGTAGGGATGGATTCCTTTAACGCTGTCTATTCCACCAGCTTTGAAATCGATCAGAAGTGTGGCACCTCCTATCATCAGAATTTCCTGAAGTACATCAAGTACGTTCAGGATAACGACCTGGTGGTAGACGGCGCCATGACCGACCCCAAGGGCGACCGAAGCCTGGCGCCTTCCAAGCAGCGAGATGCTGACCTGTTCATGCACATCGTGGAAAGAAGGGCGGACGGCATCGTGGTTCGCGGTGCAAAGGCTCACCAGACCGGTTCCGTTAACTCTCACGAGCACTTGATCATGCCCACCATGGCCATGGGTGTGGACGATAAGGACTATGCCGTTTCCTTCGCGATCCCTTCCGACGCGGACGGCATCTATATGATCTACGGCCGGCAGTCCTGCGATACCCGAAAGATGGAGCCCAATGCCAAGATCGACGTCGGCAATTACAAGTTCGGCGGACAGGAAGCGCTGGTGGTGTTCGACAATGTATTTATCCCCAACGACCGGATTTTCCTGTGCGGCGAGTATGAGTTTGCTACCATGCTGGTGGAACGCTTTGCCGGATATCACAGACAGTCCTACGGCGGATGTAAGGTAGGCGTAGGCGACGTGGTCATTGGCGCCTCGGCGTTGGCCGCCGAGTATAATGGCGCATCCAAGGCTGCTCACATTAAGGATAAGCTGATCGAGATGACCCACCTGAATGAGACTCTGTACTGCTGTGGAATCGCCTGCTCCTCCGAAGGGTATCCGACGGCTTCCGGCAACTACCAGATCGATCTGCTGCTGGCCAACGTATGTAAGCAGAATGTTACCCGATTCCCCTACGAAATCGTTCGCCTGGCCGAGGATATTGCAGGCGGTCTGATGGTCACCATGCCCTCCTCCAGAGATTTTAATTCCACCCTGAAGGTAGGCAAAAACGGTGAAACCATCGGCGATATCTGCCACAAGTTCTTCGCCGGAACGCCGGTCTGCACTACGGAAGAGCGCATGAAGGTCCTGCGATTCCTGGAAAACATTTCTCTGGGGTCCGCTGCCGTGGGCTACCGGACGGAATCCCTCCACGGTGCGGGATCTCCCCAGGCTCAGCGCATCATGATCGCTCGTCAGGGCAACCTGGAGGGCAAGAAAGCACTGGCCAAGGATATTCTTGATATTGAATAGGCCCGGAACCGAACCAAAGCCGCCCGGCGATGCCTGGCGGCTTATTTACCACAAAAGGGTGCGAGAAAGGACCCGGGAAACGGATTGATGAAATGCGGTGTGCGCTTTTGCGGGGGATGCAACCCCCGCTTCGATCGTGGAAAGGCCTATGAAGAAATCCGGGAGGCGCTGAAGGGTGAGCTGGCATTTGAGTATGCCAGCGAGGAGGAAACCTACGTTGTGCTTCTGGTCATCGGCGGATGCACCAATTGCTGTGCGTCGTACGATCAGTACCGGACCCGGCGGGGCGTAGTCAAGCTCTACGATCTCCGGGATCTGGAACAGACCGTCAGGATCCTGCGGGATTTTGAGTGAGCCGCCGCAGGTTCGAATCAGTCAATGTGAAATGGGAGGTTAAGAGATTGGATTGGAAAAAACTGTATAAAGAAAGAACGTGTACCGCTGACGAAGCGGTGACCCTGATCAAATCCGGCGACAAGGTGGTGTTTGCCCATGCGGTGGCTGAGCCTCCCGCGCTGGTCGAGGCCATGGTCCGGCGGGCGGAATCCTACCACGGTGTGGAGGTTTGCCACATGGTGACCTTGGGAAAAGGGGAGTACACCAAGGCGGAAAACAAGGAGCATTTTACGTTTAACGGCTGGTTCTGCAGTCCCACCACCCGGGAATCCATCACCGAAGGGCATGGTGAGTTTACGCCGGTGTTTTTCCACGAGGTCCCCTCCTATATCCGGAAGGGGCTGTTCCCTGTGGATGTGTGTCTGGTCATGGTATCTCCGCCGGATGATCACGGCTTCTGCAGCGTCGGCGTTTCCTGCGACTATACCATGCAGGCGGCCAAGACGGCTAAAATTGTGCTGGCGGAGGTTAACGACCAGGTGCCGGTGGTGTATGGAGACACCTTTATCCACGTTTCCGATATCGATCGCTTTGTGATAACCTCTCATCCGCTGCCGGAGCTGGGTCTGCCCAAAATCGGCGAGGTGGAGCAGGCCATCGGCCGGCACTGTGCTTCTCTCATCGAGGACGGCTCCACCCTCCAGTTGGGCATCGGCGCTATCCCCGACGCAGTGCTCCATTCTCTGAAGGATAAGAAAAACCTGGGCATCCATTCGGAAATGATTTCCGATGGCGTGGTGGATCTTTTTGAGGCCGGCGTCATTACCTGCTCCGAGAAAGGGCTGGATCCCGGAAAGATGGTGGTGACCTTCCTGATGGGAACCAAGCGGCTGTACGACTTTGCCCACAGGAACCCCATGGTAGAGCTGCGGACGGTCGATTATGTGAATCACCCCTGTGTGGTGGCAGAGTGCACCAAAATGGTCTCTATCAATGCCTGCCTGGCGGTAGATTTCATGGGACAGGTGGTCTCTGACAGCATCGGAACCCGTCAGTTCTCCGGTGTAGGCGGCCAGGTAGACTTTGTCCGAGGCACGGCCATGTCCCGCGATGGGCTGGGAAAGGCCATCATTGCTATGCCCTCGGTGGCGAAGAAAAAGGATGGCAGTCTGATCTCCAAAATCGTGCCCTATATTGAGCAGGGCGCTGCCGTGACCACCTCCCGCAACGATGTGGATTATATCGTCACCGAGTACGGCATCGCTGAGATGAAGGGAAAGACCCTGAAGCAGCGTGCCAGAAACCTGATCAGTATTGCGCACCCCGACTTCCGGGATGCGCTGAAGGAAGAGTTTAAGAAGCGGTTTAATGCAGACTTTTAATGCGGGTAATGCGGGCTTTTCGTGCGAGAGCCTGCGGAAAGAAAGAGAGAGGTAGACTATGTTAGCACTGCGAGTTGTTCCCAAGGTCTATTATTTCGAGACCTTTAAAGAGTTTCATGAAGAATTTGGCATCGGCAAACGGGATCTGCTGGTGACCAACGAGTGGCTGTATACCCCGTATGTGGCTCCCCTGAACATTGAGACCAACGTAATCTTTCAGGAAAAGTTCGGCGCCGGAGAGCCCTCCGACGAGATGATCGACGCCATGGCGCTGGAGA
>JBGYKY010000075.1:0-3126 GCA_041836105.1 Bacillota bacterium
GGCTCGGCTGAAATGCCCCGCTTGCGGGGAAATTTTTCCGAAGGCGGCCATGACCTTTGCCTGTCCCGTCTGCGGTGCCGACGGAGGTCCGACGGATATCGGCAAAGAGTTTTATATCGAAGAAATCGAGGTGGAGTCATGCACGACATAAGAAGGATTAATGTGATGGAGGGCATCCACGATGCCAATGATCACATTGCCGGGCATATCAGGGAACATCTGGAGGCTCACGGCATTTTGGTGGTCAACGAAATGGGTGCTCCCGGCGTGGGAAAAACCACCTCCCTGAAAAATATGATCCGCCGGCTGGAGAAGAAGGTCTGGGTCATCGAAGGGGATATCGAATCGGATCTGGACACGAAGGACCTCCGGAGCCTGGGGATCTCCACCTTTCAGATCAACACCTTTGGCGCCTGTCATCTGGACGCGCCCATGGTTCACAACATGGTGCAGAACATAGCGCTGGAAGAAGGGGGGATCCTCTTTATCGAAAACATCGGGAACCTGGTATGCCCTGCGGAATTTTCTATCGGAGAGCACGTCAAAATGCTGATTTCTTCTGTGACGGAGGGAAGCGATAAGCCGTACAAATATCCCCTGGCCTTTGAAAAAGCCGATATTATCCTGCTCAACAAGGTGGATCTGATCCCTCACCTGGATTTTGACGAGGCCTTTTTTATGAAGGGGATTCGCGCGTTGAATCCTCGCGTGCCGGTATTTAAGGTTTCCGGCAAGACCGGAGAAGGCTTTGAAGAGGCAGCGCGCTGGCTGGAGGAGCGGGCGGCCGCCCTGACGCCCCGGGCGCACCGCCATGATCACGATGGGGAGCACAGCCATTCCCATCACGAGCATCATGAATAATGCTGCTCGCCCCGTACGGATCACCCAACGCATCCGGCTGTGGGGCATTGTTCAGGGGGTGGGCTTCCGTCCCTTTGTGGCCCGGCTGGCCCGGAGCATGTCCATGGCCGGGCGGGTGAGGAATACCGGCGGACTGGTAGAGCTTTGGCTGACGGGGGAGAGCCGGGAAATCGACGACTTTGTGGAAGCGCTGAAGAGGGGAAAACCGGGACCGGCAGAAATTGTCCACATGACCAGGGAGCAGGAGCCGCTGACGGAATACGGTGATTTTCAGATCGAAGACAGTCTGGAGGGCGGGGAGGCCCCGGTCATGATCCCTGCGGATCTGGCATGGTGCCCCCACTGCATGGGGGAGTTTGCCGATCCGGAAAATCCCCGATACCACCATCCCTTCATCAGTTGCATGATCTGCGGCCCCCGCTATACCATCATGGACCGGATGCCCTATGACCGGGAAAATACATGCATGGCTGACTTCCCTATGTGCAGCTTTTGCCGGGAGGAGTACGAGGATCCGGTTCACCGCCGGTATCATGCGCAGACTATCTCTTGTCACCACTGCGGCCCTCAGTTGGACTGGCTCCCCTTCGATTCCGATACGAAAAGCCTTGGGGAAGGGTCAGAGGATCCCGTGGAGGATCCCATTGGGGCGGCCGCGGAGGCCCTGCGCCGGGGAGGGCTGATCGGCTTCAAGAGCGTGGGAGGATATAACCTGGTCTGCGACCCCTTTCAGGATGAGGCGGTCCGCCGGCTTCGGATATTGAAAGGCCGGGAGGAAAAGCCCTTTGCCCTGATGTTCCCCAGTGTGACAGCCATCCGGGATTTTTGCGTTTGCGGAGAAACAGAGGAACGGCTGCTGTGTTCTTCTCCGCGTCCCATTTTGCTGCTGGAAAAGAGGCCCTGGTTCGCCGCAGGCGCGTCGGCAGATATTCGGGAGAAGGAAGACCCGCGGACGGGCAAGGGGGCGTCGTGCAGCGCTGCACCGCGGGGAGATGGGGATCGGGCAGAGCCGGAAGAGCTGAGACGGAGCCGATTCATCGGCGCTTTTTTGCCGTCTATGGGGGCACAGCAGCTGCTGCTGGACCCCTTCGGCGGCCCATTGATCATGACCAGCGCCAATCCCTCCGGGCTGCCCATCCTCAGAGAGGACCGGGCCATGGTGGAATTTGTCCGCCGCAGCGGGGGCGCGGTAGCCGGGATCCTGCGAAATGACAGGGAGATCCGATTGGCAGTGGACGATTCGGTGGTTCGGGTCATCGACGGCCAGCCGCAGATGATTCGGCGCTCTAAGGGATATGCGCCCATGCCCCTCCATATGGGGATCCCCGATGATGGCGATTATAACGCCCCGGCGGCGATGATTTTGGCAGCAGGAGGAGATCTGAAAAGCTCCTTCGCCCTGAGCAAGGGCAGCTTTTCCACGATCAGCCCGTTTTTCGGTGACCTGGATTCCGTGGAAAACAGCCGACTGTATCGGGAAAATATCGACCGAATGGAGGAGTTTTTCCGCATTCGGCCGGAGCTGGGCGTCTGTGATCTGCATCCCGGCTACCGATCCACTGCCATGCTGCGCGCCTATTGCGAGGAAAAAGGGATCCCGCTGCTGCAGGTGCAGCACCACCACGCCCACGTTGCCTCGGTCATGGCGGAGCATCGGCTTTCCGGCCCGGTGCTGGGGGTCAGCATGGATGGGACCGGATATGGGACGGATGGACATATCTGGGGCGGAGAGCTCCTGCTTTGCGAGGAGGCTCGGTTTACCCGACTGTCCCATTTGCGATATACGCCCATGATTGGCGGCGACTCCTCTATGCGAGAGGCTTGGAAATCCGCGATGTGCTACGGCTATGCTTATCGGTACCCGGAACGGCAGCCGCGGGCTTTGGCAGAGGATGAATTTATGATCGACATCGCCGATCTGGTGGAAGCATCAGCTTTTTCGGAAAGGGAGGAGTGGCCGCTGGTAAAGGCAGCCCTGGATCATGGCGTTAATACCCTTCTGAGCTCCAGTATGGGACGGCTTTTCGACGGAGTTTCCAGCCTGCTGGGGATCTGCCACGAAAACGATTACGAAGGGCAGTGCGCCATGCTGCTGGAGGATGCTGCGGCCAGGGGGCGGCGGGATCCCGGAAACGACCCGCGGGACGACCTGGCATTGGCCTTTCACCACCGGGTGGCGGAAGCGGTGGCGGCTCAGTGCCGCAAGCATCGGGCGGCCGCCGGCGTCAATCAGGTGGCGCTGACCGGCGGCGTATTTCAGAATCA
>JBGYKY010000076.1:0-9155 GCA_041836105.1 Bacillota bacterium
GGACCTGCTGGTCATTGCCATGACCGGCTGCTGTGAGTCGGTGGAGCATATCATTTCCAGGCGGGTCAACAGCCTGTCGCCCTTTGGTCCCGTGGTCATGGAGGAGCAGGGGATTGGGCTTACCGCCGCAGAATTTAAAACCAAGCATCTGTCCGGACACGTGGGATTCCCCGAATCGGTGAACATGATCACCGATGCCCTGGGCTGGAAGCTGGAAAAGGTCACCCAGTCCATGGATCCCATTTTTACAGAGGTAGACCGGAGGTCCAAATACGGCTTTGCGGCAGCCGGGAACGTGGCCGGTGTGGCGATGAAAGCCAATGGATATGTGGACGGCCAGATTAAAATTGAGATGGATCATCCCCAGCAGATCGAACCGGAGCAGGCGGGCGTCCAGACAGGGGATTACGTCATTATTCAGGGAACCCCTAATATCAATCTGGCCAACATCCCGGAGGTTCCCGGAGGGATCGGCACCATTGCCATGTGCGTCAATACCATCCCCCAGATCATCAACGCCCGGCCGGGGCTTCACACGATGATCACCATTCCTGTACCAAGAGCTATCATGGGCGATATGCGGGATATGATCGATCCGGAATGCAAGATCGTCAAATAGACGGCATCAGATAGCCGGCCCCGGCTGACAGACAGGAACCGGCCGGGACCTTCGGAAGGAGAAACGATATGATCAAAAAAGGAGAGTGGGTTCGGATCCGCAAAATTGTCCTGACCCCGGAGGAGCGAGCACCGCAGGTACCCGAGGATACCCGCGCCGTGCCGCTGGAGCTTTGGGTTAAGGGGTTTTTGCTGACGGATGCCAGCCCGGGGGATACGGTGGAAATAGAAACCGTCACCGGCAGAAGGGAAACGGGGGAGCTGACAGAGGTAAATCCCAGCTATCCACACGATTTCGGACGCTTTATCCCGGAGCTACTTCAGATTGACCGGCAGGTCCGGGAGATCGTGTTTGGAGGTGGGCGATGATGGCGAAGGGAAATGATTATGCCTCGGTCATGGGGCGAAAATCCGAAATCATGCTGAAATCTGTGGGGATCGATTACAGTAAATTTGAAAGCGGCTCCATCGCCTTTGATTATGAAAAAATGATGAGAGAAACCGGGTATACCCTGGAGGAGATGCAGAACATCCAGTACGGTGTCAACGTGGGAAATACGCCGATTCTGGAGCTGAAAAACATTACGGCGCTGGCTCGAGCCTGCGCCCCTGCCGGCAAGGGCGCCCGGATTTTTATGAAGGACGAAGCGGCCAACCCCTCGGGCAGCTTTAAAGCCCGAAGAGCGGCCAACGCCGTGTATCACGCCAAACGGCTGGGATATCGGGGAGTCATCGCCGCTACCAGCGGCAATTACGGCGCAGCGGTTGCTTCTCAGGCCGCCATGGCCGGCCTCAAGTGTATCGTAGTGCAGGAGTGCTACGATTCCCGCGGGGTGGGGCAGCCGGAGATCGTGGAAAAAGCCAGAAAATGCGAGGCGCTGGGTGCCGAGGTGGTGCAGCTGACCGTAGGGCCCGAGCTGTTCTATAAGTTTTTGCTGCTGCTGGAGGAGACCGGATACTTTAACGCTTCTCTGTACACGCCCTTTGGCATTGCCGGAGTGGAGACCCTGGGATATGAAATCTCCATGCAGTTCCGGGAAAAATATGGGAGGGATCCGGATGTGGTGGTCTGCACCAACGCCGGGGGAGGCAATCTGACCGGTACGGCCCGCGGGCTGGCCAAGGCCGGCGCCAGCCCGGTCATCGTCGGGGCTTCCGTATCCCTGGCAGGGCTGCACATGGCCTCCGATGAGGCGTTTAATAAAAAGTCCTTTACCACCGGGCATACCGGGTTTGGGATTCCCTTTTCTTCCTGGCCGGATCGGTCCGACGTTCCCCGCTCTGCGGCCAGGCCGCTGCGATACATGGATCGGTATGTGACCGTTGCTCAGGGAAGCGTTTTCTACATGACAGAAGCCCTGGCCAGCCTGGAAGGACTGGAAAAGGGTCCTGCCGGCAATACGGCTCTGGCGGCGGCCTTCGCCCTGGCACAGGAAATGGACCGGAAAAAAACCATTATCGTTCAGGAGACCGAATATACGGGGGCGGGGAAGCACGTTCAACCGCAGCTGTCCTTTGCGCGGGACAACGGGATCGACATTTTCTTCGGGGATCCTAAGGACGAGATCCCGGGAAAAAACATTATTCTCCCGGCGCACCCCTCTCTGCTGAAAACCGCGGAAGTGGATTTGGACAAAATGCGAAAATCGCTGATCCGCACTGCCTTAAACGCATACCCGGGTCAGGAGCCTACGGAAGAGGATGTCTGCTTCCTGGCGGAGGAGACCCGGTCCTCCGCGGATTTTGTCCGGGCGCAGATCCGGGAGATCCGGCGGGAGCGCCGGGAAAGCTGACCGCAGCGGGAGCTGCGGCGGGATCGGGCTGCCGGAAGCAGGCAGAGGGAATGTGAAGAGAAAGGAACGATGAAATGAAACGAGCAGATGATTTCGCGGAGCGGAGAAAGCGCCTGGCCGGTTTGACGGACGAGGAGCTGTATCAGCGGTTCTGGCAGCTGACCGAGCAAGTGGTGGATCCCCTGCTGGAGCTGGGGCGAAGGAACACCAGCCCCTCCATTGAGCGGGCGGTCCTTTTGCGGATGGGGATTTCTTCTTTAGAGACCCAGCCTATCGTACAGGGCTGCATGGATCGCGGGCTCATGGGCAAGGGAGCCGGTCATGTGGTATACCGCCTGGCCAAGGAGGAGGGTATTTCCATCCGGGAAGCGGGCGCCCTGCTGGCCTCCGGAGAGGGCTGGGATCGGGTCGGCGCTCTGTTTAAAGGGGGGGAGCAGCATGGGGGACAGTAAGCTGAAGCGCAACGAAAAGCTAGACATTGAAAATATCCTGAAGGATCTGGACCAGTATCGGCCCAAACGAAGAGGCTGGACCTGGCGGACGCCGGCTCCCGGCCTGAAGCTGGGGCCCTTTGAATATCGGGACTGTACGACGCCCCTGGCCAACAGCGTGGCGCTGCCTTCAGCCAAATATTTTGATTTTATTGATCCCCAGGGGACCTCGGTGATCACTACAGAGATTGCGTCCGGCCGGTTTGAAGACGATATCCGCCGCATGAGAATGGCCGCCTGGCACGGGGCCGATCACATTATGGTCATTCGGACTGCCGGTCAGTCCCACATGGACGGCCTGATGGAGGGAACGCCTCAGGGGATTGGCGGGGTTCCCATTACCCGCAAGCAGATCCGGGCCCAGCGCAAGGCGTTGGATCTCATTGAAGAAGAGGTAGGGCGTCCCATCAACTATCATTCCTATGTATCCGGCGTGGCCGGACCGGAGGTGGCGGTGATGTTTGCGGAGGAGGGGATCAATGGCGCGCATCAGGATCCCCAGTACAACGTGCTGTATCGAAATATCAACTGCGTCCGATCCTTTGTGGATGCCTGCGAATCCAAGCGGATTATGGCCTGGGCCGGCATCGCTCAGATCGACGGGGCCCACAACGCCAACGCCACGGCCCGGGAGGCCTGGAAGGTAATGCCGGAGTTGATCGTACAGCATGCCATCAACTCTCTGTTCTCGGAAAAGGCAGGGATTAAGCCGGAAAATATCTGCTTATCTACGGTGCCCCCTACAGCGCCTCCGGCACCGTCGGTCTTTATGGATCTTCCCTACGCGGTAGCCCTGCGGCAGATCTGTGACCGATACAGGATGCGGGCGCAGATGAACACCAAGTATATGGATTCCTCCGCCAGAGAGGCCACCGTCACCCACGTCCTCAACATGCTGATCTCCAAGCTGACCCGGGCGGATATCCAGTCCACCATTACCCCCGACGAAGGGAGAAACGTGCCCTGGCACATTTATAATATGGAGGCTTGCGATACCGCGAAGCAGACCATGGTGGGCCTGGACGGCCTGATGGACATGGTGGAGCTGAAAATGGACGGGCCGCTGGGAGAGAAGGCCCGGGAGATCAAAGAGCGAGCCTGTCTGTTCATGGAGGAAATTGTAGAAGCCGGCGGATACTTCAACGCCGTAGAGCAAGGGTTTTTCGTGGATTCCGCCCAGTATCCGGAACGGCACGGAGACGGTATCGCCCGAAAAATAGAAGGCGGTGTCGGATATGGCTACATTTATCAGAGAGATCCGGATTACCTGGCGCCGGTGACGGCCCACTATGGCTACAACAATGTGGCCCAGTACGGCGGTGACCCCGCCGATCCGGCAGCTCTCATCGGCGGCTGCACCCTGGAGGATCCGGACAAAATCGTCTATATCGACGAGCTCAGCGACGAAGACAACGTGCACGTCCGCATGGCGGAAAACGCCAGGTACCGGCTGTCGGATCTGATCAAGCCGGAAATGGAATGGCTGGCCGACGGCATCGTCATGCTCAACCTGTTTATTCCTGCCAACAAGCGGGCCGCTGAGGCGGTCGCCGTGGCGATCGGCCGCAAAATGGGCCTGCTGGAGCCGGAGGTCATCAACCGGGAGGTGATGCAGGAGGCAGAGGGAACCCGGATCGAGATGAAGGGCCGGGTAGACTTCGATATTGATCTGTCACAGCTGGTGATCCCTCCCGAGCCGGTGCTCCTCAGCGAAAGCGAGATACGGGAGGATGTTTCCGCCTATCCCCTGAAGGTGGTCTGCGGTACCGTGGGGCAGGACGAGCACTCGGTAGGGCTGCGGGAAATTATCGATATTAAGCATGGCGGCATTGAAAAGTTTGGCATCGAGGTCCACTATCTGGGCACCTCCGTGCCGGTGGAAAAGCTGGTGGATGCAGCGGTGGAACTGAACGCAGAGGTGATCCTGGCATCGACCATCATCTCGCATGACAACATTCATTACAAGAACATGAAGCATATCCATGAGTTGGCCGTAGAGAAGGGGATTCGAGAGAACGTAATCATCTGCGCCGGGGGGACTCAGGTGATCCCCGAGGATGCCGTAAAAACCGGTATTGATGCCGGCTTTGGCAGAAACAGCCACGGCATCGATGTGGCGACCTTTATCATTGAAGAACGGCGCAGGCGCCGAGGCGCATAGGCCGCCTGCGGGTACAGCAGGTGCTGCCGGCTGTACCCGCAGGCCGCAGAAGGATTTGGGAAGAGACGGGATAGGAGCCGGCAGCTGCCGGCTCCGGAGAGGGCAGAGGATGAAGCTGGATGTATTGGTAGCGGAGATCGGATCTACTACCACGGTGGTCAACGGCTTTGCCGGTATCCGATCAGGGGAGCCGGTCTTCGCCGGGCAGGGGCAGGCCCCTACCACGGTGCTGGATGGAGACGTCCGGATAGGGCTTTCGGGCGCCATGGAAAGCCTGGCAGATAGTCTGGGGATCCGGATGCTGGAATACGAAGAAATGCTGGCTACCTCCTCTGCTGCCGGCGGCCTCAAGATGACGGTTCATGGGCTGGTGTACGACATGACGGCCAAGGCCGCCAGGGAAGCGGCCCTGGGAGCCGGCGGAATCATTCACTACATTACGGCGGGCAGGCTGAGGCGGACAGATCTCCAGCGAATCCGGGAGATCCGCCCCAATCTGATCCTTATCGCCGGCGGTGTGGATTACGGCGAGCGGGAGACCGCCCTTTACAATGCGGAAATGATTCGCAGCATGGGACTGGGGATACCGGTAATCTATGCGGGGAATTGCGAAAATCAGGAGGAAATGCGCCTGATCTTTGATGAGGAAAGCGGCGGCCGCCTCTATGTGGTGGAAAACGTGTACCCCAAGATCGATCAGCTTAACGTGGAGCCCTGCCGGGCGGTGATTCAGGATGCCTTTGAGGATCACATTATCCACGCGCCCGGCATGGAGCATGTTCGGGAGCTGGTCAGCGGGCCGATTATCCCCACACCGGGAGCCGTAATGGAATGCGCCAGGCTGCTAAACCAGCGGATCGGCCATTTGGTGGTTTTTGATGTGGGCGGCGCCACCACAGATATCCACTCCGTTGCTGAAGACTCAGATCAGATCGGGCGGATCCTTACCAGCCCGGAGCCAAAAGCCAAACGAACGGTAGAGGGCGATTTGGGGGTATATATCAACATGGGCAATATCCTGGACCTGATCGGCAGGGATGCCTTGCAAAAAGAAATGCCGGATCTGGATCTGGAAGGGATCCTTCGAGAGTACAAGGCCATTCCCGATACCGGGGAGCAGCTTCGCTTTGTGGAGCGCCTTACCCGGGAGGCGGTCCTTCGGGCGATGGAGCGCCATACCGGCCGAATCCGCTACATCTACGGGCCGTCGGGCCGTTCCACACTGGCGGAGGGTAAGGATCTGACCCAGGTCAAATATTTGGTCGGAACCGGCGGAGCGCTGACACGGCTGCCGGCAGGGAAAGAGATCCTGCGGGCTGTCGCCAAATACGATGAAACGGGACTGCTGCTGTTCCCGGGAGAGCATGCGGAGGTCCTCATCGACCATGACTACATCATGGCATCCCTGGGGGTACTGTCCCGAAAATATCCGGAGGCCGCGCTGTGTCTGCTGGAAAAAAGCCTGAGGACTTCATTCCCGGAGCTTCCCCGACATGAAGAAGCAATCCCGGCACGGGGAGGAGCCGGAAGCCCTGGCGGCAGAGCGGCGGACAAAGGAGTGTCCGAAAGGATAGAATGGGAAGAATAGAGAGAAAGGGGATACATGCTAACCATCGGATGCCATCTCTCCTCCTCGGGAGGATATGAGAATATGGGAAAGACGGCGCTGTCCATCGGAGCCAACACCTTTCAGTTTTTTACAAGAAACCCCCGGGGCGGGGCGGCTAAGGCCGTAGACCCGGAGGATATGCTGGCCTTACGGAGGCTGGCCGAGGACAACGGATTGGGCAAGCTGGTGGCTCACGCGCCCTATACCCTGAATCCCTGCTCCGCCGACCCCAAGGTGCGGAACTTTGCGTTCCTGGCCATGGCTGAGGATTTGGAAAAGATGGAGCATTTGCCGGGCAACTACTACAATTTTCATCCCGGCAGCCATGTGGGGCAGGGAACGGAGAAAGGCATCGAGCTGATTGCTCGGTTGTTGAACCAGACACTGAAAAAGGAACAGTCCACCATCGTGCTGCTGGAAACCATGGCGGGCAAGGGAAGCGAGGTGGGCAGCCGGTTTGAGGAGCTCCGGGCCATTTTAGACCGGGTCGAGCTGATGGAAAAGATGGGCGTCTGCCTGGACACCTGTCACGTAAACGATGCCGGGTATGATATTGTCGGCAATTTGGAAGGGGTGCTGGAAGAGTTTGATCGGGTGATCGGATTGGAACGCCTAAAGGCCGTCCACGTCAACGACAGCCTCAACCCCCGGGGCGCGGCCAAAGACCGGCATGCCAAAATCGGCCGGGGAACGATGGGCCTGGAGGCCATTGCCAATGTATTGAGGCATCCTCAATTACAGGGATTGCCCTTTGTGCTGGAAACCCCCAACGAGCTGCCGGGCTATCGGGAGGAAATCCGCCTTCTTCGGCAACAATTCGATAGACAGATTGCCCAATAAGCAAGGGCGTTCACGAAAACGACAAATAGCTTTTATCAAAGGTAATCACTGCGCAGTAGGCGGGATCCAGCCGCCGAACGGCGAGCTCCACTCTTTGGGTAATTTCCGCTTCGCCGATCCGGCAGGCGGGGGTGAGCACCACGTCCAGAATAATATTGGTGTGCGTGGTGCCCGGAACGATCCGCAGGTCGTGGATGCCCTCCACGCCCTCCAGCCCGGCCAGCTCTTCTTCGATATATCGGGTCAGCAGGAGGGTATCCGGGTCATCCACCCGGATGGGATCCGTGTGGGCGATCAGATGAATGCGAAGCTTTTCCGACAGCTCCCGCTCAATGTTGTCCACCAGATCATGGCTGACCATGGGGTGGTGCTCCGCGTCCACCTCGATGTGAATGGAAGCAAAAATCTTTCCGGGCCCATAATTGTGAACCACCAGGTCATGTATGCCCATGACTCCGGGATATGCCAGGGTGGATTCCCGGATGGCATCCACCAGCTCCTGATCGGGGCGTTCCCCCAGCAGAGGGCTGGAGGTCTCCCTCAACAGAGAGATGCCCGACCAAATGATGAAAAGCGCCACCAAGCAGCCCATAAGGCCGTCTGCCCGAAGGCCGGAAAAATGGCCGATGGCCAGGCTGAGCAGCACCGCTGCCGTAGCCAGCACATCGTTGCGGCTATCTGCCGCCGCAGCTTTTAAGGCCACGGAATCAATGATGCGGGAGGTTTTCCGATAGAAAAGGGCCTGCCAGAGCTTCAGCAGGACGGAACCGGCAAGAATACCGACGGTAAGCAGGTTGAAGTCCATGGGCTCCGGGTGAAGCAGCCGCCGGAAAGATGTTAGCACCAGCTGAAAGCCCGCAAAAATGATGACCATGGACACCATCATGCCGGTCAGGTATTCGATGCGGGCATGGCCGTAGGGGTGATCCTCGTCCTCCGGCTTGGCCGCCAGCCGGAAGCCGATCAGGGTGATGACAGAGGAAGCGGCATCCGACAGGTTATTGACTCCGTCGGCGATAATGGCAATACTGTTCTGCAGCAGACCGATGCCGATCTTGGCTCCGCAGAGGAGGAGATTGGTTACAATACCCACCAGTCCGGCCAGCTTGCCGTAGCGCTCCCTTACGGCAGGCTCCCTGGTGTGGAGCCGGTCTTTAATAAACAGGCGATAAAGCAGACTGGTCATGGGCTCCGACTCCTTTTTCTTCGGTCTGTTTCACCCATTATATGGCATTTAAAAATGTTTGTCAAACCGGGAAAAGGGTGATAGAATGGTACAGTCAGACGGGGCGGGGAACGCCCCCTTCCGGGTGTGCGTTTCCTGTGGGCGCAAAGGACAGGAGGGCTCATGTTCCAACTAAAAAAGGAGCGGTGCATCCGCTGCGGACAGTGCAGCCGGGTCTGTCCGTTCACCTGCATCTCCATGGAGAGCGGATTTCCTTCCATGGTACCGAAAAAGCAGCGCGCCTGCGTTCGATGCCTCCACTGCGCGGCCATCTGTCCGGCAGAGGCTATTGACTTCCCGGGACTTGCCTGCGGGCCTCTTCCTCCCTGGGCAGCGGGGGAGGCGGCCTTTCATCAGACCCGCGCCCTGATGCTTACCAGGCGCAGCATCCGGAATTTTAAGAAGGATCCGGTGCCCC